>JAYTBF010000407.1:0-6211 GCA_043737175.1 Burkholderiales bacterium | reverse complement strand
GCCGACCATGCCGTTTTCGCCAGGGGCCGAAATTTCCGGTGTCGTCGATGCAATCGGCAGCGGGGTGGACAACGTCGCCGTTGGCGATGCTGTGATCGCGTTTACCGGCTGGGGCGGCTTTGCCGAACAAGTTAAATGTTTGGCCGCACAAACCATGCCCATGCCCGCCGGTATGCCGTTTCCACTGGCCGCGGCGTTTGTTTTGACCTATGGAACCGCATATCACGCGCTCAAAGATCGCGCCCAACTACAACCAGGAGAAACGTTATTGGTGTTGGGTGCGGCGGGGGGCGTGGGATTGGCGGCGTGTGAAATTGGCAAAGCCATGGGCGCACGTGTGATCGCAGCCGCATCGAGTGATGAAAAACTGGCGATTTGCAAACAACACGGCGCCGACGACACCATAAATTACAGCAGTGGCAATCTGCGTGAACAAATAGATGCCCTGGTCGGCAAACGTGGCGTGGATGTGGTGATCGATCCGGTCGGGGGAGACTATACAGAGCCATCTGTGCGCGCATTGGCCTGGAAAGGCCGTCATCTGGTGATCGGATTTGCGGCGGGTGACATTCCAAAAATTCCGGCCAATCTGACGTTACTAAAGGGCGCATCGATCATGGGTGTGTTCTGGGGTTCTTTTCTAAAAAATGAGCCCGCCAATCACATGACAAACATGCGAGAGCTGATGACACTTTTGCAACAGGGAAAATTGAATCCACTGATTTCAGCGACCTACCCGCTGGAACGTGCGGCCGACGCCCTAAACGATTTAATTCATCGCAAGGCGGTCGGCAAAATTGTTTTGGTTACTTAGCAGGTGCACTAACGGAAGGCGCCGGTGGTACAACCCGCACCGCAATCGGCACATTACAAAGTTCCACATGACCCGATGGCACCTTGAACCAGCTGCCACCACGATTGCGCAACGCCTCAACCGCCGATCCAAAAAGCGCTGTGTCGGTACGAATCACCTGCAGGTTAGTGCGTTCTGACGGCGGCACATCAGCGGCCAATTTGACCGACTTGATCGGCACCATTTCGGCAGGCTTGTCATAAAATCCCAGCGCCTTGGTGCCGCGCGGCAAGCTCGACAACAACGACATGCCCTGCAAAACACGACCGACCAAGGTGATGTTCTTGTCCAAATGACGCGGGGCGTGACCGGTCACCACATACAACGATTTCCCACTACCGGAATCGAGCTCATTGCCTCGGCCGACACCAAGTGCGCCATAACAATGCGCCTGCCAAACCGTCGATTTTTTGGGGTCACGGCCAGCGTGAAACCCATTGGAAAATCCAACCTCCGGCGCGTAACCATCACGGTCCGGCAATCGATTAAAAGCGAATTTCGAATATTCAGCGGCCGTTAAAATTCGGGTAAATTCCGGCTGCATTTTCGCCTTGGCATTTTTCAGCGGACGCGGATTCTTCTCATCCGTATCCCCCCATTGAACCACGTAATTATCCTGCGAACGAATAATGGCCAGACCGTCGAAATAACCTTCACGGATCAAGCTGCGTATGTTTTCTACATGATGTGGGGAAAATTGTGGCGCCAATTCCAACACCACGCGACCACTGGCCAACTCCAAATAAACGGTTTGTTCCGCATCCGGAGTGCGCCAATCCGCTGATGATGAGCGGGCGAGAATTTCACTAAAACTCTCATATTGTTTTGCGGGCGCATCGACTTGGGCCTCCTTGCTGGAGCCGGCCGCAGTCTGTTTAAGCGCAGCGGGCACCGTTGGCAAAGCAGCGTTTGCCTGGGCTGCCATCGCCAAGCCGGGTTGTACAACTATCCACGAGGCGACTGCTGCCACCCAAACAAAGTTACGATTCTTCATGTTTTCCTTTTTATTCAACTTTGTACAAACCACATCTAATGTTATTGATGAGCAAAAAACGACATGATGGCAGGCGATAATCTTTGCATTCATACAACGACCCTTGTCTTTTTACATGTTTTTTACCAATCACGCCATGAACCGCCGTAGAATTTTGTGGGTTGCGGACTTGTTTCCGTTCCAAGTTTCGCCGCGTTGTCTCGACTTACCAT
This sequence comes from Burkholderiales bacterium, assembly GCA_043737175.1. Taxonomy (GTDB): domain Bacteria; phylum Pseudomonadota; class Gammaproteobacteria; order Burkholderiales; family Usitatibacteraceae; genus UKL13-2. Next base: position 4,152 of record JAYTBF010000407.1, on the reverse strand, counting down.
GTCCGTCTAACCGTCTAACCAATTGAGCCTGTTTCACACCTGCAAAAAAAACGCTCGACCAACAATATTCACAGGAGCCAATATGCAAACGTCTTCGCGAGTCAACTTGAATCACGTACGGTTATCCGTCATCAGCCTCAGTATTGCCGCCGCACTGGCTGGACTATCTATCAATGTTGTGTCTGCCCAAGAAAGCAAACCGGCTGAAAAACCGGAAGCAGGCAAACTGGAAACTATTACCGTCACCGCGGAACGACGCTCGGAAAATATTAAAGACGTGCCGTCATCGATCAGCGCGTTGCGCGGCGACAAACTCGATGTGATTAACTCAGGTGGGCAGGACATTCGCATGTTGGCCGCTCGTGTGCCGAGTTTGAATATTGAGTCCTCATTTGGTCGTGCCTTCCCGCGTTTTTATATTCGCGGCCTGGGCAATGGTGATTTTGATATCAACGCCTCGCAACCTGTTTCACTGGTTTATGACGATGTGGTTCAGGAAAACCCCATTCTGAAAGGCTTCCCAATTTTTGACCTCGACCAAATTGAAGTTTTGCGTGGCCCCCAAGGAACCTTATTTGGTCGCAATTCACCGGCAGGCGTGATCAAGTTTGAGTCCGCCAAACCACGTTTCAATAACGAGGGATACGCCAGTTTGGGAATGGCCACCTACAGCACCGTCAATCTTGAAGCGGCCTTGAATGTGCCGATGAATAAAGAATTCGCTGTACGTTTTTCAATGCAATCGCAGACTCGAGATGACTGGGTCAAAAATACCAATTCACGCGGTCCGACCCAGGATCTGGAGGGTTATCGCGACAACGCATTTCGACTGCAGGGGCTGTACAAACCCGATCGTAACTTCGAGGCACTGCTTAACATCCATCATCGCGACTTGAATGGTTCGGCGCGTTTGTTTCGCGCCAACATTATTCGCGCGGGTGGCAATGAATTGGTGGCGGGATTTGATCCGGAAAAAATCTCCCTTGATGGTATCAACAATCAAGACGTCAAATCAACTGGCGGAAGTGTTCGCCTGAAGTGGCATGACAACGGCGTGACCCTCCATTCCATTACCGGCTATGAGACCGTGAAGTCGCTGTCGCGCGGGGATATTGATGGCGGGTTTGGTGCATTCTTTCTGCCTTCGAGCGGCCCGGGATTTATTCCATTTGATGCCGAATCTGCCGACGGCCTGCCCAAACACAAACAATTCACGCAGGAGTTTCGACTGGAATCGAGCGCCAGCAAGGGCACCAAATGGCTGGTCGGAGCGTATTACTTTAATGAAGACCTGAATATCGACAGCTTTAATTATTCATCGCTGACGCCGGGCAATCCACAAAATGGTTATGCCAATCAGTCGCAGGCAAACAAGGCCTACGCGCTGTTCGGCTCGATTAATTTTGACGTTACCGACGCTTTCGATATGCGTACCGGTATTCGTTATACCAATGACAAAAAGAACTTCACTGCCAATCGGGTGACCCCGCCTCCGTTCTCTCCGCCATTTATCGGTCGCCTGACCAGCAACACTTCCGCCTCCGACGTCAGCTGGGATGTGTCCGGCACTTACAAGCTGGATAAAGAAACGAATTTTTATGCGCGCGCCGCCAAGGGTTTTCGCGCACCATCCATTCAGGGAAGACTATTGTTCGGAGATGCCTTATCAGTTGCCAGCTCTGAAAAAGTCACCTCGTTTGAAGCCGGCATAAAAACCGACTTATTCAACAAACGCGCGCGTTTGTCGGCCAACCTTTTCAGCTACACAGTCAAGGATCAGCAATTGACAGCAGTGGGAGGGGCGGCAAACTTTAATCGTTTGGTCAATGCCGCAAAGACTGAAGGCAGCGGTGCGGAAATAGATTTCGAAGCGTATTTGACCGACAACCTGTTGCTCACACTCAGCGGTAGTATCAACGACACCGAAATCAAAGACGGCAACTTGCGCACCCAGGTGTGTGGCTCGGGTTGCACCGTGACCAATCGGGTGGTGGTGCCCGCAGCAGGATTCAGCTCGGCGATTGTTGCCATCAACGGCAACCCGTTACCGCAAGCACCGAAGCACGTGGCAAACATGACCTTGCGCTACACGATTCCAATGGGCACGGGCGAATTTTTCATTTACACCGATTGGGCGTATCGCAGCAAGATCAATTTCTTCTTGTACGACGCCAAGGAATACACCGGCAAGGCACTCACCGAAGGGGGTTTGCGACTCGGTTACAAGTGGGCCAATGGCAAATATGAAGCGGCGGTTTACGGCCGCAACATCACCAATCAGATTCGTGTGGTTGGTGGCATCGACTTTAATAACCTAACTGGCTTTATCAACGACCCACGCATTTGGGGCGCGCAGTTCAAAGCTAATTTCTAGTTTTTTCAGCGCATACTAAAACGGCCTTGCAATAACTTGCAAGGCCGTTTTCTATTAAAGCGACATCACCTGCGTAATCGAAAAAAGTCACCCGTAAATCATGCCAAGGACGTTAAGTTGCCTCAGCGGGATACTTTTTCTTCATTGCTTTTACCGAGTCATTCACCAATTTTTCTAATACCTTGAGGTCGATATCCGCCAGCGACTTCACATACAGGCAACTTTTACCGGTTTTGTGTTTGCCGAGTTTCGCCATCAGTTCAACAAATGACGCAAAACCCGGCATGATGTAAATCGCGAAATATTGTTTACGCGGCGAAAATCCAACCAATGGCCAATTGCCCCCGCGCCCGCTGGCATATCGGTAGGTATAACAACCAAAAACAACAATCGTGTCGCCCCACATTTTTGCCGGTGCCCCGGTTGCATCGCGCATCATTTTCGCAACGGCGTTACAATCTGCGCGTCGCTCAGCAGACACATCGGCCAGAAAATTTTTGACACTCGTTTTGTTTGCTTTGGTTTTCAGCTCGGCCACGCGATGATCCCTGGTAAATTTGCGTGCATAAAAATAGAAACCCCATCATGACCACCGAAAACACACACCATCGCGCGCTCTTTAACCCACTAATCCGCCCCTATCTGGTTATCACCATCGGATTAACGATGATTGCCACCATCATCGGCATTCCACTGGCTGTGATCTGGTTTCTCGGTGCCGGCCAATGGTGGGCACGACATTATTTTGACCGGCTTGAGTGTGAACTGTCAGACACGACTATTCGATTCCGCAAAGGTATTTTGGTGCAGGTGGAAAAAACCATCCCTTTGGAAAACATCCAAGATGTCACCTTTATCGAGGGGCCGATACTGCGACACTATAATTTGAGCACTTTGAAATTTGAAACCGCGGGCGCGAGCCACGACATGGCGGCCAATATGGAGCTGACCGGCATCATCGACGCGTTGGCGTTTCGCAATCAAATCCTGGCAGCACGTGACCGGCTGAAGAAGGCTGGTAACACATCGGTGGTGACAGGCGCATCTCAAGACGCGACCCTTGCCGTGTTGCAACGTATAGACAGCAAGCTCGAACTCATCACCAGCCATTTGCAAAATCGCCGATAACGTTTTTGCAGGCGTGGTGAACACCACCATAGCCGCCCTATAATCGTGCGGGATCAATATGTTCCGCAATTGCGGCGACGCCAATTGGTCAAAGTGTCCCATCTCGAATTACCAACACATAAAGTAAACAATGTTTGAGTTCTCGCCCGAATCCGGCCTCTGGGGTTTATTTGCCTCCGCCTTTATTTCCGCCACGCTGCTGCCGGGCTCGTCTGAAATCGTCTTGGTTGGTTTGCTGGCCAAATATCCCGATTTAATTTGGACCGCCATCGCCGTCGCAACCATTGGCAACACCTGCGGTGGCGTCACCTCGTATTGGTTGGGCCGTCTATTCCCCAATCGCGCCGAGGGCAAAGCCATTGATTGGTTAAAAAAATACGGGCTGTGGTCATTGCTGTTTAGCTGGGTGCCATTGTTTGGCGACGCCCTGTGTGTGGCCGCCGGCTGGATGCGTTTCAATTTCTGGGCGTGTATGGCGTTGTTTGCGGTCGGCAAATTATTTCGCTATTTGCTGGTTGCCGGTGGTGCGACGTGGTTTTTCTCGACGCTGTGGCCGTGGCTGCAAGCGACCTTCGGATGGTGAACTATTTCCTGGCGGATTCCAGCGGCGCCCCCAATTACCAGAGGGCCATGCTGGCTTTTTTATTGAG
>JAYTBF010000406.1:0-6215 GCA_043737175.1 Burkholderiales bacterium | reverse complement strand
TTCTCAAATTAAGGAGCCTCCGCAAAACCCGGGGCGATTCAAGAACCCCGCATTGAGCCGATTCAGGGAGAATTGTTCAAAACGTTGGGACACTAGTGTTGTTAATATTGTAGCGCTTCATTCTGTTTGGAATTTATTAAAGTACGTAACCACAGATAAACACAGATGAACACGGATAAAACCAGACGATTTAACCGTGTTCATCTATGGTGAAAGCTTTTTTATACTGCGCTCACACTTCTCTCACACGAATTAAGTCGCATTGTTGGCGACGCACTAGCAGTTTGTTGAAATTTGATGCTGTTCAATTTACAGGTGCTGGAGTTGATGCTTCCCCCTTTGAAAAAGGGGGATTGAGGGGGATTTAAGTGGTTACCTTGGCGTTAAACACCGAAAACCCCCTTTAAATCCCCTTTTTCAAAGGGGAGGACTGTTCGAAACAACAATTTCTTTGCTGAAAGCATTTGCTCATATCGATTTTCAACAAACTGCTAGACCACCATGACCTGCGGAGCACCCGTAGTCATTTCGCCCACTTCGCCAATTACACAGGCTTGCATAAAACCTTCGTCGTGGAAAATTTTCAAGATTTCATCGACCGATGCCGGGTCACACGCCAACAACAATCCGCCGGAGGTTTGTGGATCGGTGAGTAAGTTGCGATGTTCGTCTGCAAATCGGCTGTCCATCACCACATCATGGCCATAACCCGACCAATTGCGTTCGGAGGCGCCGGTGACAAAACCATTTTTGGCCATTTCCAACACACCGGGAATCAGTGGCAGTTGGTCGAAATGAATGGTGGCGTTGGTTTTGGAGCCTTTGCAAATTTCTAACAAATGGCCGAGCAATGCAAAACCGGTGACGTCGGTTAACGCGTGCACACCGGCCATTTTGCCGAGCTTGATGCCGGGGGTATTGAGTTTGGTGGTCGAGGCAATCATCGCCTTGTAACCGGCGTCGTCGAGTTTTTCTTTTTTCAGCGCGGCTGACAACACACCGACACCAAGTGGTTTGCCCAGTATCAATTTGTCGCCAGGTTTGGCACCGGCGTTGCGCTTCAGATTCTTCGGGTCAACAATGCCAATCGCCACCAGCCCGTAAATGGCCTCGACCGAATCAATGGTGTGGCCACCGGCAATCGGAATGCCCGCCTCGCGACACACCGATTCACCACCATCCAGAATCAAACGGATCTGATCAAGCGGCAGAGTGTTGATCGGCATACCGACCAACGCGAGGGCAAACAGCGGCGTGCCACCCATGGCGTACACATCCGAGATGGCGTTGGTGGCGGCGATGCGGCCGAAATCAAACGGGTCGTCCACAATCGGCATAAAAAAATCGGTGGTGGCAACAATCGCCTGATGCTCGTTGATTTGATACACGGCCGCATCGTCGGCGGTTTCAATGCCGACCAGCAATTCCTTGGGCATGAGCGGGTTGCCAGACTTGGAAATAATTTGCTGCAGAATCGCCGGGGAAATTTTGCATCCGCAGCCGCCACCGTGGGACAGTGAGGTGAGACGGGGGATTTTCTTGATTTCAGTTACATCGTTCATTGCGGCTCCGGTTTTGTGATCGGTTACAGGTCAGGCTGAATTATCGCTTGATTGGCGGCGTTTGAAATGTACAAATGTACACTGCGCCCGCCAGATGGAATCCAGCAGGTTTTGGATTCAATCCAGCAAAGTTTCGATGATATGGGTTAAGCGGCGTTGTTCTTCGATGGGCGTAAACAACGCGCTGCGGGCTTTGCACGCCGTATTGAGTCGGGTGAGGGTATTTGGTTCATTCACACATCGCCTGAGCAGATTCGCCAGCGCGGGGGCATCACCAACCGGAAAATAACCGGCGTAGTCGGGCCCCAACATGCCGATATTGCCGGACATCCGCGACGCCACCACGGCAGTGCCGGCGGTAATGGCCTCCACAATGACGTTGGCACCACCTTCCATAATGGAGGGATGGATCAACAAATGGGCGCGTTTAATGGCGGCACGAGTCAGGCCGTGTGGCAATAATCCGAGCCACCGATAGTTCGGCATGGATTGTGAGAGCGTGGCAGCGCGCGCGGCCAATGCGTCGTCCAGCGGCTGGCCGATGTGGCTGATGTGGATCCGTGGTTCGCGCGGCTCGCGTGACTCGGCGGCCAAAATTTCCGCCAGCTGAAAAATGGTTTCAGGGGATTTTTCTGCGCGCAAATGGCCGACCACCACACAGGCGAGTTTGCCTTTTGGTTTGACCGCCGGAGTGAGTGGTTTTGCCGATTGAAAAACGACGTGGGTTTTATGCCGGTGTTGAGTCGGCACGAATTGAATGGCATCTTCTTGCAGCACAATCAAGGCGTCGGCGATGGCCAGAGACTGATTTGCCTCGGCCGATTCGGCCAGATCGCGATATAGATCGGTGCCGGTGAGCACCACAATCAGCGGCGCATCTGGAAAAGTTTTTTTGCAGGCGACGATGGCGGCGTGACTGCGGCGGGCGTGAAGGGCAATCACCACCTCAGGTTTACGCTGGATGGTTGATTGATCCAATCCGCTCTGAACCACCACCCGCATTTCACTGGCGAGCAATTGTTGCCAGCGTCGCGCGGTCCGCCAATTGCCATTGTTGGCATCGGCGAGGTAGGGCGTAATAATGAGTACACTGCGACTTTTCATTTTGATTGACGACAGACCCAATTTTGAATAATTCGACCGTTCCGACCGAAAAAGCGGCCATGCGCGATGCCTTGATCGCCCAGCGCGAGTATACGATAGCGTTATATGCGGATTTGCCGTCGGCCTATTGGCGACCGGCAGATTTTCCGTTCGCGACGGTGATCAATCCGCCGCTGTGGGAGCTGTCGCACATCGCCTATTTCGCGGAATTTTTTTGTACACGCTGGTCGCCACATGATGTGAATGGCGTCAAAACGCCGTCGATCCTCGATGAGGCGGATCAATTGTTTAATTCGGCGCGGGTGCCACATGCGGCCCGTTGGACCAATCACTACCCATCCAAGGCGGACTGTTTTGACTATATGGACGCGGCGTTGGCGCGGGTGCTGGCCGCGCTGGAAAACGACGACGGTTCGCGCCGGCATCTGTTTCAATTGGCATTGTTGCACGAAGATATGCATGCCGAAGCGTTGTTGATGACCCTGCAAAAATTGGCGCACCCGTTGCCGTTGATGGTGCCGGCGCGACAAACATTCCAGTATGCGCATGGTGCTCGTGCCGGCATTCAATTTGCCGGTGGCGAGGTGCTGATGGGTGCCAGCCAACGGCCCTTTCAATTTGATAATGAATCGCCATCACTGCGCACCACTGTTGGTCCGTTTGAAATCGACGCCTTGCCGGTGTCCGCCGGTGTATTTGCGGCGTGGCGGGCGGGCAAAGTTGGCGCGGGGAGTGGCGGGGCCGATGCCGAAATAAAAACGAACGATTTTGCGGCCATGCACGTGACCCATGCCGAAGCGGCGGCGTTTGCCCACGATCACGGTCGTCGTTTGCCAACCGAAGCGGAATGGGAGTTTGCCGCCACAGCTGGAAATCCGTCGGCGGCGGCATTTTTGGCGTCGACCGGACAGGTGTGGGAATGGACCGCGTCAGAGTTTGGCCCGCGCCCGGGTTTCAAATCCGGTCCGTATGCGGAGTATTCGGCGCCTTGGTTTGCCGATCAGGGCACCGTTCATATGGTGTTGAAGGGCGGCGCGTTTGTCACCCATCCGCGCATCAAATATCCGCAGTATCGAAATTTTTATACCCCCGAGCGTAACGATATGTTTTGTGGCTTTCGCACCTGCAAGTGACCGGGCGAAGCTATTTTTTTCTGCGCCGCAGATGGATTCACAAGGTTTGCGAGGTAAAATCTAGGCTGGCGGGTCCCCCCGCATCTAACGCTTGTGAATCTGGTCAGGTCGGGAACGAAGCAGCCAAAGCGAGTTAGTTGGAGTGCCGGGGTAAGGCTCGCCAACCTCCCATTTGTATTGCGGTAATAGACCGACAACGTCAGGTTTGACAGTTTGTCGGCGGCTGTCAGTCCAGCGGCGCGTCGGGCTGGCGGTTTCACCAAACCAATGTCTGCGACCTCGACGATATGTCCCATCAAGTTCTCGCCCGCAAATGGCGGCCCAAGAAATTCCAGGATGTGGTTGGCCAGGACCATGTGGTCCGGGCGTTGTCGAATGCACTCGACACCAATCGTCTGCATCACGCCTATTTATTTACCGGCACCCGCGGTGTTGGCAAAACCACGCTGGCGCGGATTCTCGCCAAGGCATTAAATTGTATTGGTGTGGATGGCAACAGTGGCATCACTTCGACACCCTGTGGTGTTTGCCAAGCGTGTACTGATATTGATGCCGGTCGATTTGTCGATTTGCTCGAAGTCGATGCCGCCACCAATACCAAGGTCGATGAAATGCGCGAACTTCTGGAAACCGCGCAGTACGCGCCGGTCTCCGGTCGTTACAAGGTTTACATCATCGACGAAGTCCATATGTTGTCCAAGTCGGCGTTTAACGCCATGCTAAAGACATTGGAAGAACCACCGGCACACGTCGAATTTATTCTCGCGACCACCGATCCGCAAAAATTGCCGATCACGGTGTTGTCGCGTTGTTTGCAATTTAATTTGCGCAATTTGGCGCCGTCATTGCTGGCCGAACATCTCGGCAATATTCTCAACGTTGAAAAAATCGACTTTGAAAAACCGGCGTTAGAGATGATCGGCCGTGCCGGCGAAGGCAGCGCGCGGGATGCCTTGTCACTGCTTGATCAAGCCATTGCTTATGGTGGCGGTGAAGTGAAGACGTCGGACGTGGCAACCATGTTGGGGGCACTCGACCAAACTTATTTGTTTTCGTTGTTGACCAATATTGCCGATCATGATGCCAAAGCGTTGGTGGCGGAAATTGAGGCGATTGCCTCACGCGCCATTTCGTTTGAGTTAACCCTCAAGGAAATGGCGTCGGTGGTGGCCAAGTTGGCGCTGATTCAAACCATTGGCGATGACGCGGTTGAAGGTCAGGATGCGGCCAAAATGGTCGCGCTGGCGGCGCGCTTTAGTGTTGATGATGTGCAATTGATTTATCAAATTGTGTTGCTCGGTCGGCGCGACCTACAGCTGGCACCGGACGAACAATCTGGATTTACCATGACTTTGTTGCGGGCGATCGCATTTTTGTCAGCCGGTGCAAACAATGCCGGCAGCAATCAAGCGCCGCCTACTGCGGCTGGTGTGGTCAACAGCGCAGTCAATAGCGCGGTCAACAACGCGAACGTAAAACGCCCCGCGAGCGTGACGAAGACCACTCAAACGGAAAACACCAGCAGCCGCGCGCCAGTTGAGGAAAAAACATCTGAAAACGCGTGCCAAGCGGCCCCATTAAAAACGGCGGGTGCGGCCGAAAAATCAGTGAAATATGACGTGGCGGGTGCCGCAAATCCGGCTGGGCTTTCATCACAAATTGCCGATTGGCCGGATTTTGTCAGCAAACAAAATTTGACCGGTATGGCGGGTATGTTGGCCAGGCAAGCGTCTCTGATCGGCTTGGTCGACGGCGTGTTGACACTCGCGGTGCCGGATGCGCATAAACATCTGGCCGACAAAAGGTATCAGGAAAAACTTAAGGCGGATCTCATTCCCCTGTTTGGTGAGGCCCTGCGTTTGGCGGTGAAGGTCGGTGGGGCAATTCCGCAGGGTGGTGGTGCCAGTTTGGCGGTGGTCGAGGATCAGGCCCGTGATGGCGCACAACGGGCGGCAGAAGAGTCGATCGCCAACGATCCGTTTATCAAAAATCTTGCCGACGAGTTCGGCGCGACCGTTGACCGTGCCGGTATTCGTCCGGCCAGTCGTTGAATGGTTGAATGGTTGAATGGTTGAATGGTTGAATGGTTGATTCGGTAAATATTCAAAACTAGATTGAGGAGGCTGGGATGATTCCAAAAGGTGGCTTGGGCGCGCTGATGAAACAAGCGCAGCAAATGCAGGACAACATGAAGCGCGCGCAAGAGCAGCTCGCCACGGTTGAAGTGGAAGGTGCGGCGGGTGGTGGCATGGTGAAAGTCACGCTGACTTGTCGCAACGACGTCAAACGGGTAACCATTGATCCGGGTGTGATGGATGACCGCGAAATGCTCGAAGACCTGATCGCCGCGGCCATGAATGATGCGGTGCGCAAGGCCGAAGCCGTGAGCCAGGAAAAAATGAGTGGTTTTACCCAG
>JAYTBF010000405.1:0-2508 GCA_043737175.1 Burkholderiales bacterium | reverse complement strand
GCGCGGGCGGCAGCACGCGATTGTGCAGCCGGCGACATTTTTGCGCGGAGTTCAGTGAATTTCTTAGCCATCGGTCTAACCTGCCTTTCCAATCTCTACGAGGTGCTCGTCATAAAGGCGATCTGCGATTGGCACAAATACTTCATACCATCGATCATCCCCCGTTTTGTTGCCACCGATGAGCAATATGGCTGCTCGTCTGGGGTCGAACGCGTACAGAATTCGGTATGGCTTTCCATCGTGCTGAATCCGTAATTCGCGCATATGGGAATGTCGGGATTGCACGATGCCGGAGGTATGCGGAAAGCCTAACTGCGGGCCGCGTGCTTCCAACAGTTGCACAGATGCATCGATCGATTCTTGCTCTTGTTCGCTGAGCGTTTGCCACCAGGCGCCTAATTCGTCGGTGAATTCAACTTCCCAGGACATTACAAAATATAACCTTGATGGAATATGCTGTCAATAGAATATTTTGTAGATGCCAACAGCACTATTCATTCTGTGTGAGGGTGGGAAAGCCATGCGCTTGGGAGAGCGCGATTTGTTTGGCTTCTTGCAGGTCAGCGGCGGTCATTTCTTTCACCAATGTGGCGAAGTCGGTGCGGGGTGTCTACGCTCAGTTGCCGTACCCAGTCAGCATCGATCGGCAGTGCGTAGAGCGTTCGGTGCGTGTATTGAAGGTGCGCCGCCTCTTTACGGGCAAGGTCTAGGGCAAGCAAAGCGCTTTCAGCATGTTCTGGCAGGTAGCGAAGAGTCACAGCAGAACGCCGGTACGTTTAGCGATTTCGAAAACGGGTGCGGCCGGCGTGTTGGCATCCTTGAGAATGACATCGATCTTGCGCTCGCCCAGTGCGAGCGTCAGTGCGCCGTATAGTTGGCAAAGTACTTTGGCGCGGTTATCTAGTCGGGCGTCCGTTTCAAAAAACAGATCAATGTCGCCACCCTTGCGGTTGTCCAATGCCCTCGAGCCAAATACGCTGACACGCGCGCCGACACCCAACACCCGTAGGGCAGTTTGTCGAATAGCTTGAATTTGATCATTGGTTAAGCGCATAGCGGCATTTTCTCACTATTGGAGCAATTTTGTCGACCACACGCCCGTTGACGTCGCGCGGTAGATTTCTAAATGGCTAATCATTGGTTGGAATGAGCTCGATCTCAGCGTGGTTACCGAACCTCATTGGGATAGCGGGGAATCAAATGGTCAGTGGTTGGAACAGACTGGATGCCAGCGCAGTTTTCTAACCCCGCTGGGATGACGGCACTTTTGCTTGGATGAAGGGGAATCGTTCGGATGATGGCAACGTCTTTAGGGCGATGGTAACTTTGCTTGGCGAGGCACAAATTCAGCAGCCGATTAGATCGCCTGCAAACGCCCATAAATATCTTCGTACCGCTTGATGTCATCTTCGCCTAGGTAGCCACCAACCTGCACCTCAATAATCTTGACGACTTCCGTGCCCTTGTTTTCCAGACGGTGTTTTTCACCGGCTGGAATATAGGCGCTTTCATTCGGCTTGATGTCGCTCACCGTTTCACCACAGGTCACGGTGGCGATGCCACTGACCACTACCCAGTGTTCGCTGCGATGCACATGGCTTTGCAAACTTAAGCGTCCGCCGGGTTTGACTTCGAGGCGTTTGATTTTGAAGCCCGGTCCGCCTTCCAATACGGTGTAGCTACCCCATGGGCGTTGTACCGTCAGGTGTTCGATATGTTCGGTCGCGCCACGGGTGTGAAGTGTTTCCACAATCTCGCGCACCTGTTGCGATTCGCCGCGTTTGGTGATCAATAACGCATCCGGCGTATCAATAATATTCAGGTCTTCCACCCCCACGGTGGTGATCAGCCGAACGCCCGCATGCACCAATGTATTTTTGCTGTTGATAGTGATGGTGTTGCCGAGGGTGACGTTTTGATCTTTGTCTTTGTTTGAGATTTCATAGACGGCATCCCACGAGCCGACATCACTCCAGCCAATGTCGGCGGGCACCAATTGCAGACGCAGATTGTGCGTTGGGGCAGCGGCGTTGCTGGTGTTCATATTGCCGGTGAGTTTTTCCAGCACGCCATGGTCAATCGAAATCGACGGTGCGCTGGCGAAATGGGCGGCCAATGCGGCTTCAAAGGTTGCGCCGGCTTTGACTGCCGCGCGTATGGCGTCGAGGGTGGTGTCGAGGGCTGGCAGGAAAACGCGAATGGCCTCGAGGATAGCCGAGGCTTTCCACACAAACATGCCTGAATTCCAGTAGTAGCCGCCTTCGTTGATGAATGCCTCGGCGGTGGCCAGATCGGGTTTTTCTTTGAATGCATCCACATCGACCGAACCACTTGAATTGCTGGCGGTGTTTGGTTTGGTTTTGATATAACCAAAACCGGTGTCGGCGTGGGTCGGCTTGATGCCAAAGGTGACGAGGTTGCGGTTGTCTGTTGCCGAGGCGACGGTTATCGCGTCGGTCAAGCGCGCATGAAAACTTTCGATATCGCGAATCACATGGTCCGATGGCA
>JAYTBF010000404.1:0-6267 GCA_043737175.1 Burkholderiales bacterium | reverse complement strand
TTTGAAGTCAGCCACAATGGCAAACCATTTGAAGTGCTGGCACCAGAAAAACGCACCTATTTTGCGTCCGGTCAAACCATGACCGAGGCGGCGATTGATTCCGGATTCACGCGCGATATTTATGTGGCGCTCGGCGAACCGGTGGAAAACGCCACGGATGGTGCCTGGGGTGTGCGGATTTATATCAAACCGTTTATCGACTGGATTTGGGCGGGTTGTATATTGATGGCGTTCGGTGGGATATTTGCGATTGCGGATAAACGTTATCGCATTCCCATTCGTGTTCCAGCCGGGCCAAAAACGCCGCCCGCAAATGCAAACCGTCGCAGTGACGTTGCGCCGCAGGCGGCCGAATGACGGGCGCATCCAACTCACCAGAAACACCGTCGGTCGCCAAACGTGCATGGCAGTTTTTCCTGCCGTTGGTGATTTTTTTTACGCTGGTCTGGTTCTTGTATCAGGGTTTGTTTTTAAATCCACGTGAAGTGCCGTCGGCGCTGATCAACAAGCCTGCGCCGCAGTTTCATTTGCCGATTTTGCATACCCCGGAGGTGAAGTTTTCGCCGAGTGAACTCAAGGGGAAAGTCTGGTTGTTAAACGTCTGGGGAAGCTGGTGTGTGTCGTGCCGATATGAACATCCATTTTTGAACGAACTGGCAAAACAAAAGCTGTTGCCCATTGTTGGTTTGAATTGGAAGGACGACCCCACCGCGGCCAAGAATTGGTTGACGAAATTTGGCGATCCGTACCAGCTCAGTGTCAGCGATTTGGACGGCCGGGTGGCGATTGATTGGGGTGTGTATGGGGCGCCAGAAACCTTTGTGATTGATAAGCTGGGCAATATCAGACTCAAACATACCGGCCCCATTGATGCGAAAGTGATGAACGAAAAGTTGTTGCCGCTGATTTTGGAATTGCAAAAAGCACCATAACGGCGGGTAGGAAGTTGTCGGGTTGGAATTGGTCTGAACTGCGCTAAATACGAACGAATAAAACCATGCTGATTAATTCATCCAAACAAATCACAAACACAAGCATACACGAGTCTTTCCAGCGTTTTTTGGCGGAAAATGCCCGCCTATTCTGGTGTTTGATTTTTTCTCTAGTGTTATCCTTTGCGATGCCGGCCATCGCGCAAATCCAGACGGCAGAGCCAGATTTGCCGCCGCCGGAATTGGCGCAACGGCTGAAAAAACTGGAGAGTGAATTACGTTGTTTGGTTTGTCAAAATCAAACTTTGGCCGAGTCCCCCGCCGGGCTGGCCGGTGATTTGCGACGTGAAGTGCGTTTGCTGATTGATCAAGGCAAAACCGATGACGAAATCAAGGCGTATCTGAAGGCGCGTTATGGCGATTTTGTCTTGTATAGACCGCCGGTGGATCACAAAACTTACCTGCTGTGGTTCGGCCCCTTTTTCCTGCTGGGCGGCGGCGGATTATTGATGTGGTGGATGGCACGCCGCCGTGCCATTCGAGCGGCCCAACCGCTTCCGCCATCTGGCGCAGCTGGAGGCGATGACGCCACCCGTCGGGCGCGAAATTTGCTCAACGATACGCCCGAATCAAAATGATTGTGGATGACGTTGCCGGACTTCGCCGCCTACTAACAACAAACCAAGTCATTGCGGTTGTTGGTTTGTCCGCCAATTGGTCGCGGCCGAGTTATTTTGCGGCGAAGTATATGCAGGATCATGGCTACCGCATCATTCCGGTCAACCCGGCCTACACTGAGGTTCTCGGTGAAAAATGTTATCCGTCGCTGGCAGCCATCCCGGAAAAAGTCGATATGGTGGATTGTTTTCGCAAGGCGATTGAGATTGATGCTTTGGCCACTGAAGCGATTGCCATTGGTGCCAAATGTTTATGGATGCAATTGGGTGTGATTAACGAAGCAGCGGCAGCAACAGCTTCACAGGCCGGGCTGGATGTGGTGATGGATCGATGTGTCAAGATTGAACACGGCCGTTTGTTCGGCGGGTTGAATTTTGTGGGGGTCAATACCAACATTGTTTCCGCAAAACGAATGATGTGAAGGTTGCGCAACGATTGAACGGATGTCGCCGCTGGCCGGCCAGTTGAATTTGACGGTGAATTTGATGGTGAATTTGTTGTCAACCTTTGTATGGTTGTGGAGTATTTGAATCGAGTTTTTACCCCGGGCTATTGGAGTCGTGAGCCCGGCCATTGCAACAACAGAAACAGCGCAAACAGTCGAACCATGATGCAAATACCAGGAGGAAAATTTTAATGACCGCATATTTGATCTGGGCTATTGTTGGTTTTTTACTCATTATTGTTGAGTTGTTGACCGGCACTTTTTACCTGTTGGTATTTGGTGTCGCCGCGTTGATTGGTGCCTTGGTCGCGTGGTTGGGCGGGCCGTTCTGGCTGCAGGTGGTGGCGACCGCCGCCGCGGCGTTGCTCGGAACCTACTTGGTGCATCGCTGGTGGCGGAGTCACCCTAAAGACAGTGCCGCGCAGAATAGTTTGGAGGTCGGCCAAACCGTAGTGTTTGAAAACTGGGTGAATGAGGCCAACCATACCGCCCGGGTCAAGTATCGCGGCGCATCGTGGGATGCCAGAGTTAATGGCACCGCCAAGCCCGATGATGTGTTGACCATTACCGCCACCGAACAGGGTGTGCTGGTGGTTTCGAATTGAAAACCAGCCGCGACCAATTTCTCACACCCAATATCGACCTGACCAAGCAGATTTTCGAAACGAACCCTAAACGGAGCGTCCCCATGTTTTTTAAATTTGTCGTCGTGATTATTGCCACCGCCGCCATGTACGCCACGCCGGCGTTTTCAGGTTATGCGATTCCCTTTTTCTTTCTGGGTGCCATTGTTGTTTTTATTATTGAGGTGGTGCGTATTGTTCCACAGCAAAGCGCCTGGGTGGTCGAGCGCTTCGGCAAATACCACGCAACCTTGCTACCGGGATTAAACGTGATTGTGCCGTTTATTGATCATGTCAATTATCGCCACAGCTTAAAAGAAGTCCCGCTGGATATTCCCGAGCAGGTTTGTATTACCCGCGACAATACCCAATTGGCGGTCGACGGCATTATTTATTTTCAGGTGATGGACCCAAAACTAGCCAGTTACGGCTCGTCGGATTACATCATGGCCATCACTCAGCTTGCGCAGACTGCATTGCGTTCTGAAATCGGCAAGATGGAGCTCGACAAAACGTTTGAGAGCCGCGATGAAATCAACCGGCAAATTGTTTCGGTGTTGGATGAAGCTGGACGCACCTGGGGAATCAAGGTGTTGCGCTACGAAATCAAGAGTTTGACCCCACCTGAATCGATCTTACGTTCGATGCAGGCACAAATTATTGCCGAGCGTGAAAAACGCGCGTTGATTGCCAAATCAGAAGGTCTGCGTCAAGAGGAAATCAATATCGCCGACGGCAAACGTCAGGCGGCGATCTTGGAGTCAGAGGGTGAAAAACAAGCGGCGATCAATCGTGCGCAGGGTGAAGCGTTGGCTCTGACGACGGTGGCCGACGCAACCGCCTTGGCGGTGCGGGTGGTGGCGACCGCGCTGGAAACCCCCGGCGGTCAACAGGCGGCCAATCTGAAGGTTGCCGAGAAATACATCGAGCAGTTCGGCCACCTCGCCAAGGCGGGCAATACCCTGATTGTGCCGGCCAATATTGCCGATGTTGCGGCCATGATGTCCACGGCCATGACCGTATTAGACAAATCACGAGGCGGGCCGGGTAACAAGGCCTAGTGTGGCAAATTGCCAAATATTAGCGTGGCGGGGTGGGAGTGATGGGCATGGTTGGCGCGATTTAAGAAAATAACAAAAAATACCGATAAACAGGGCTGAGCGCGCCAAATTTTGTCGGTATTTTTGATGTATGCGACCACGTGTTAATGGTGCGTGGTTGTGCCGGCATTTAAACGAACGGGATGCGCCATACGTAAACAACCGCAGCTGTAATAACGGTCAAACCAAGGGGGGCAAGTGCGTTTTAATTCCATACGGACCCATATTTTTTATTGGTAACGGTGGCGTCCGTCCCGTTGGTGTTGATTGTTGGCTGGGGAATTTATGCGGACATGCAGCAGTCGGTCGCGACTGCCAAGAATTCGCAACGCATTCTGGCAACCGTTATGGCGGATCGATTACAACGAAGTCAGGCCGCATAGCAGTTGCGGTCGTATCCCACCGGCACAGTACGCCGCGCAACACCGCAAGACCCAGCCACCACAACCGAAGGAATCAGTTAATCTTGCAACATTGGACTTTTTCAAATTACCCGCGGTACGGCAGTGGGGGGCAGGTCATACGGACTACAACATGCCGGGAATGTCCGGCCTGAATGTGGCGCGTGAGGCCCGCGCCATTCGCGCCGATTTGCCGGTGGCGGTGGCGTCTGGTTTTATCGATGAAGTGTTGCGTGTGCAGGCGCAACAGGTTGGTGTGTGTGAAGTGATATTTAAGGCCAGCGCCGTGGAAGATTTTTGTGACGCATTTGCGCGTCTGGCGCAGGCGAAATCGGATGGATTGCCGGCTGAATAGTATTTTTACGACCGATGATGCCGCATAAAATTTTGCGGAAGGACACTGCCGGTTGGCAATTATTTTTTGATAGCGGACGCTGCGATGGTGCTGGCTGGAGTACCCGTTGCCGGTATTTCAGCCGGGGTTGACGGCGTCGACAAAGTGGTTGCCGTCGCCGGGGTATTGGCGCATTCCACCCCTTTTAAAACACTCGCTTCAAATTCTCGTTGCATCACGGCAACCTTGGTGATGAGTGCGGCATCCGGGTCGCGAATAACAAATATGGTTTCTTTGCTGATCGGGTTTTTTGCCGTGATGGTGATGCCCTTGATCAGTGTGGGAATTTTGCTTTCCAACTCACTGACCACCCGTTTAGCCGTCTCGTCGCTGGAAAATAAACCGAGAGAAATCGAGTGGTCTGCCATCACCAGTAGATCTTTTACATTTGCCTTTTTTAAATTTGTGACCAAAGCATCGGCGGTTTTTCGATCACGTTGAATCGGCAGGGAGATGGCGAAGCGGGTGAACTCTTCAATATTTTTTGAGGTCAGCCGTTCGCCCAGTTGCAGGGCGGCAAAGGTAGTTTGGGCACGTACTGCATCAGCCGAGCGCACGCTGAGCTGCATACATTGTGCGGCGACCAGGCTCTGCACCAGGGATTTGGCCGCAATCGCCTCTTTTTGCGCATTGGCGGAATCGGTGATCGAAATAATCTTTACCGCCTCGCGATTAATCTCTTTAGGGGTGTTTCCACCTGTATTGGCTGCGGACAGATAAAGATAGGCGCCAAAGGCGACGTTGGTAATGAGGAGGACAAAGAAAATAAATCGTGCCATGGCGGTGTGTGAGTGGTTAACGCGATCGAAGTGATAAAGAGGTTTAGCCGGCAGAGGCGTGAGCATGTTCCAGCGCGATCAAGTGGAGGCCACGAATGACCAAATCATCGATGATTGTAAGCGGGATCGACATCGGTAATGAGATTGCACGAACAATTACGTTGACGTCACCGCCACTGGCGACAATTTCGATGTCAGTCGTGACGACTTGCTGCAATCGGCGGATGTTTTCTCGAATCGCGCCGACGGCGGCATCGATCGCCCCGGTTTGGATGGCGGTCAGGGTGTCACGTGCAAACGTCACCGGCACGGCGGTTGGATCGGATGAGGGTTGGTAGGCTGGCAATAATGCGGTGTTTTGTCCAAGCGCAATTTGCATGGTGGCAAGCCCCGGCAAAATGACCCCTCCCAAAAAGTTGCCGTCGGCAGTCAGCGCGTCGATGGTGATTGCGGTGCCGGCCATCACCACCAGTTTGGCACGCGCGCGGTGACTAGGCGCGGCATCAGCGGTGGTGTGTAAATGATGCGCGGCAATCAGTGCGGCAAACCGGTCGCTGCCGAGTTGGTTTGGCTGCGCATATTGATTGACCAATCCGCAGGCGGATGCAGTCGAACATACAAAATAAATCGGCTGCGGATGGACTGCGGCGCGCAACGCGTCTTGGATTGGTTTTCCGGCGACCACAGACGCGGTGATGTGCAGTTCGCGGGCCGCTGCTATTTTTTTGATCTCAATGAGTGCGGACGGATTGTTGGTGACAACACCGGTCAGGACCACGCCGGATTGGTCCGTGCCGTCGGCTACCAACCGCCATTTGATACGGCTATTGCCGGCGTCAATCAATAAGTGCGCGCTCATGCCCGGCCTGCCGGCTTGCTGGTGATGCGCAATGACAATTCGGCGGCGGTAATGGG
>JAYTBF010000403.1:0-14239 GCA_043737175.1 Burkholderiales bacterium | reverse complement strand
ACGTGGTTATAAACGTGCAGGCGGCGGTGTCGCAGCTACACTACATTCACCCCGACCATTTGGGCACGCCACGGGCCATCACCAAGGCCAGTGACAACCGCAAGGTGTGGGAGTGGAAAAACGACGATGCCTTTGGCAACAACCCTCCTGATGAAAATCCGGCTGGACTGGCGGCGGCGTTTCAGTACAATCTGAGGTTTCCGGGGCAGTACTTTGATCAAGAGACGGGGACGATGTACAACTACTTCAGGGATTACGATCCTGCTATCGGCAGGTATGTGCAGAGTGATCCGATTGGGTTGCGGGGTGGGATCAACACTTATGGATATGTTGGTGGAAGTCCACTTGTCTATTTTGACGAGCAAGGGCTTGCGTATTTCGCGAAGCGGCCACTTCGACGGAACGAAGCGCTTTGGCTTAGCCCATTTTCATGCGCCCCTATTGGATCGAGCGATGATAAAAATAATACGGAGTTGAGTCATGAGCACCTTTTTTTCGAAGATGGAAAATCGCCCCCTAATGTGGGTTTTGGCCCAAACGGACTTTTCGAGGAAACCACATCGAAAGGATATCGATGCAGGACTGGTAAATTTGATGATTGTTTAATGCGAAAAGCAGTATCAAAGGTGACGCCAAAGCCATATTGTTTACTTAGGCAACCCGGACAGCAAAAATACAACTGTCAAGATTGGGCCCAAGAGGTAAGGGAGAAGTATGGCACTATCGCCTCCGATCCAAGTGAAGTCAAAGACTGTGAGTGCAAGAAAAAATGATCCTCGCCCTTACCATGATTGTGCTTGCAAGTTCGATCATTTCTCTCGTCGCTGCATTGATGTTCCCGCGCTTGGCCGTTAAATGGAAGCTGGCAATTTTTGCCGCTATGTTGCTTGGTGGTTCCAGCATCGTGTTAGGCCTCTTTTACTATGGCGCTTATTGGACTCCGCCAGACGCCATCATTATCAAGCCGAATGATGTTTATCCCGGGAAAGCATAATTAGGGTCAGACTGATCTTACCCACGTTTGATGGACACCATTGAGAGACCAGAAGTCTGGCAGGTGGGTCAATTTCGCGATGGCGGCACCATTAATTGGCTGCGCGCCAGCAGGGTCTAGGCCGGGGTGCTAAAGAAGATACGCATTATGATGCGTACATTGACGGTACGTATTAAATTGCGTATTTTCATATTACGTATTAAGATGCGTTTATTGGAGATGCGTATCTTAATGCGTGAGGTCAAATGACTACTGATAAATACACTATCCGCACTGCCGAACAACTTATCCCGCTATTCCAAGCATTCCGCAAGCGAAAGAATCTCACCCAAGCGGAGCTGGCGTCCCGGCTTGGCGTGGGGCAACAGACCATCTCACAGTTAGAGCGGCACCCAAATAAAGCAACACTTGAAAGACTCTTGCGCGCCCTAGCGGCAATGGATGTCGAGATGGTTTTGGTCAGCAAATCATCT
Source organism: Burkholderiales bacterium (assembly GCA_043737175.1). GTDB lineage: Bacteria > Pseudomonadota > Gammaproteobacteria > Burkholderiales > Usitatibacteraceae > UKL13-2. The sequence goes on along the minus strand of JAYTBF010000403.1, from coordinate 12,772 downwards.
CAGACGCCGCCGCCGGACACCCCGAACGCTGTAGGCGAAAAATGGTGACCGCCCGTAGGCGGAAAAATGCCACTACAGCACTGGCGCTTCACATGAATGGAGAGCGCGTGGGTACCTGGCGCATCAACTCGGGGGTCGAAGAGCTGACCTATGAACCGAGCTGGATGCAGTCATCTCACGGCCGTCCGATCTCACTGAGATTCCCTTTTACGCCAGGCGAAGTCCGTTACACCGGCCCCGAGGTGCACAACTATTTTGAAAATCTGCTGCCTGATACCAGATCTATCCGCGACCGTCTGGCGCAACGCTTCGGTGTGACATCAACCAGCGCGTTTGCATTGTTGGAGGCGCTAGGGCGCGATTGTGTAGGTGCGTTGCAACTGCAGCCCGAAGGTGAGTCAACACCCGATATCCGCAAAATAGCATCAACGCCAATCAGCGACGCCACGGTTGCCGCCATCCTGCGCGATGTACCCGTTCCGACAAGCGGACTCTTGCGCAAGAAACCAGACCAGGACTTTCGCATATCGATTGCCGGCACCCAGGAAAAAACGGCGCTGCTGTGGAATGCGGGTCAATGGCATATTCCGCACGGCTCAACGCCGACCACGCATATCTTCAAACTGCCATTAGGGCTGGCGGCCAATGGCCAGTTAGATCTCTCCACTTCTGTCGAAAACGAGTGGCTCTGTTCACGCATTATTCGAGCATTTGGATTGCCTGTCGCGGATTGCGAGATCGGCCAATTTGAAGAGCAGAAGGCATTGATCGTGACGCGGTTTGATCGTCGCCTCGATCCGAATGGCACCTGGATCATGCGCTTGCCACAGGAAGATCTGTGCCAGGCAACCGGTACCAGCTACCTGAAAAAGTATCAGGCTGACGGCGGACCGGGGATTGACACGACCCTTGAAATTCTACGCAACTCGCAAAGCGCGCAGGCAGATCGTTATGCATTCCTTAAGTGCCAACTCGTGTTCTGGATGATGGCAGCCATCGACGGCCACGCAAAAAATTTCAGTGTACATATCAATGTCGGTGGTGCCTATTCACTTACGCCGTTCTACGATGTGTTGTCGGCCTATCCGGTGATGGGGGCGGGCGCAGGCCAGATTTCAGACAAGAAGGCCAAGCTCGCTATGGCAGTCCGCGGTGAGCAGAACATGCACTACAAGCTTGACGAGATTAAGCGACGGCACTGGATTGCAACCGGCAAACGCAATGGTCTATTGTTTGAAGCAAACAAAATTATCGACGAGGTCATTGCGCAGACGACTCTGGTTATTGAGCAGGTTGGTGCCGAATTACCGCCAGATTATCCGGCGAATGTGGCTGATTCGATCTTCGCCGGGCTGAAACAAGCGGCAAAGAAATTGCAAGAAAAATGACGAGTGAATCGTCCCGATTTTGCTAGCCTCCGGGAAGTCCACTTATAAAGAATGCGTCTACTTCACGTCGTCCGGCCGTTGATCGCAATTTAGAACCAGTTATGGAAAAGTTTTTGTGCATGGTCTGTGACAAGTCGGGAAATTCGAAGGCAAATTCAAAATAATATGCTTGCACCCAAAGAATGCAAATCGACGTCTATTTTCATGGGCTTAGCGACTTTTTTTACCGATTGGCACAATTTTAGAAGACGTAGAAACTACAGTAGTTTTCGCCTTGGTAATGCGAACGAACGACGGCTTACCAACAATCACAGGTTATTCCGCGCGTGGTGCTGATCGATCATTCCTAGTCTCTTCGCCATCCCACCGCCATCGCTTTTTTTGCAAAGGGAACTGTGCCCTTCAATTCTCAAACTCACCGATTGGTGCGATTTTCCAGGCATTACTGTTTCGCACATCCCGCCATATATGGTCGAATGGCCGTTCAATTTTTTTCACAAGCATTCTTACGGGACAGCGATTCAATTTTGTCCCAGTCGAAATCGGCCATTGAAAACACCTTGGCCACTGCAAAAAACTCACATGGTAAAAACATTTACGCTAAATTTTTTGCGCGGCAACATTTTTTTGAAAATGCCGCTGATAAATATCATTTTTGCGCCGCAACAATTTAACTTTTTTCCCTATGTCGATCGGGCCGATTTTGCCCTTCCCGCAAATTGATTTTTTGCTTATGTCACAATAGCGCGACATACTTTTTGACATAAATCCGCAGCACGGTTTTGAATACAAATGGTCTGGTTGCCACCGGCAAAAAACAGCTCGAAAAATGTGCGTGCGATGCCCTATTAGGCAGCCATTTTTTCACAGGCGGCTGGCTCGCATTAGTCGACAGCTAAGAAATTTCATAACTTCATAAATGGCAAATTGTATTGGAGCAAGGAAATGAATGATCGTCCATCCACCGCTGGCATCGATAACTACTGGTTGCCATTTTCGCCAAATCGATATTTCCGCGACCACCCAAAAATTTTGGCGAGTGCCAAGGGCGCCTATTACACGACCGATGACGGCCGCAAGTTGTTTGATTGTTTGTCCGGGTTATGGTGCTGCCCGATTGGTCACGCCCATCCAAAAATCACTGAAGCGCTGACCCGTCAGGCACAAACGCTTGATTATTCAACCGCGTTCCAATTTTGTAATCCGGTGACCCTGACGCTCGCCGAACGGGTCGCCAAGATGGCGCCAGACGGATTGACGCGGGTATTTTTTACCAACTCCGGTTCCGAAGCGATGGATACGGCGATGAAAATTGCCTATGGGTATCATCGTTTGCGGGGCGAGGCCAGCCGGGTACGATTTATTGGCCGCGAGCGTGGTTATCATGGCGTCGGTTTTGGCGGCATGTCGGTGGGCGGCATGATCGCCAATCGCAAAATGTTTGGGCCGATCATGTTGGGCGGCGTGGATCATTTGCCACACACCTACAATCTTTCGCAAATGGCGTTTTCGAAAGGTCAGCCGACCTGGGGTGCACATCTGGCCGATGAACTTGAGCGGTTGGTTGCGTTGCACGACGCGTCGACAATTGCCGCGGTCATTGTTGAGCCGATGTCGGGTTCGTCGGGCGTGTTGGTGCCGCCGGTCGGTTATTTGCAAAAGTTGCGCGACACCTGCACCAAACACGGCATTTTGCTGGTGTTTGACGAGGTCATCACCGGCTTTGGTCGTATGGGTGCTAATTTTGGCGCACAACGATTTGGTGTCACGCCAGACATCATTACCTTTGCCAAGGGTGTCACCAACGGCATTATTCCGATGGGCGGCATCATTGTTCGCGAAGATATTTTTCAGGCGTTTATGGGTGCAACTGCACCGGCCCACGCGGTTGAGTTATTTCACGGCTACACCTATTCCGGTCACCCCATGGCGGCGGCAGTGGGCCACGCGGCGCTCGACATTTTGATCAATGAGGGCTTGATAGAACGTGTAAACGAGCTCGAGCCGCTGCTCGAGGCGGCCATGCATTCACTCAAGGGCGAAGCCGGGGTGATGGACGTGCGCAATATTGGCCTGTCTGCAGCGGTCGACTTGGCTCCGATTGTTGGCAAGCCCGGACTACGCGGTATGCGGGTGTTTGAGCGCGGCTTGGAGGAGGGCTTGTTGTTGCGTATGGCCGGAGATTGTATCGTGGTGGGCCCGCCGTTTATTTCGAGCGCCGATGAAATCGCCAATATGGCCGAGGGCATCCGCCGCGCGATTCGTCACGGCATGCGGCAAGCCGCCTGATATTCATCAAGTCGTAACCACTTAACCTGTCAATACGGAGCGGTAACCGATGCAATCCAAATCCAACACCAGCGGAATTTGTGCCGGACGGCTCAACGCCGAGCAGGTGCAAAAGAATTTTTCTGATTCACATGCGCCGCTCAATCGGGTGCAAGCTTTGATCGAATCTGAACGTTGTTATTACTGTTATGACGCACCGTGTATTACCGCGTGTCCGACCGGAATTGATATTCCGACGTTCATTCAACGCATCGCCCAGGACAATGTTCGCGGAGCGGCCCAATCTATTCTGGATGAAAATATTTTGGGCGGCATGTGCGCACGGGTGTGTCCGACCGAAGTGTTGTGCGAGCAGGCGTGTGTGCGCAATACCAACGAAGACAAACCAGTGGAAATCGGTTTGTTGCAACGTTTTGCCACTGACAACTACTTGGCCAATCCCGGCGCGCCGTTGTTTACCCGGGCAGCGGTAAGCGGGAAAAAAGTCGCGGTGGTGGGGGCGGGGCCGGCCGGTTTGGCGTGTGCGCATCGCCTCGCGGTACTCGGTCATGCTGTGGTGGTGTTTGACGCAAAACCAAAGCTGGGTGGGCTCAATGAATACGGCTTGGCAGCGTACAAAACAGTTGACGGTTTTGCCCAATCCGAAATTGATTGGCTGTTGTCGATTGGTGGCATTGAGGTAAAGACCAATATGGCGCTGGGGCGGGATGTGGTGCTGGATAATTTGGCGCGCGATTTTGACGCGGTTTTTCTCGGCGTCGGCTTGGGTGGGGTCAACGCGTTGGGGATCAATGAACCGACTGCCGACGGCCTGCAAGATGCGGTCGATTTTATTGCCACACTTCGCCAGTCGGAAGACCTGACCACGCTGCCAATCGGTCGCAATGTTGTTGTGATCGGTGGAGGCATGACCGCAGTCGATGCGGCGGTGCAATCAAAAAAACTCGGTGCGGAAAGTGTGACGATGGTTTATCGACGTGGCGAGGAAGGCATGAGCGCCTCGGAATATGAGCAGGACTGGGCAAAACGAAACGGCGTCACGGTCCGCCATTGGGCGGCACCAAAAGAAGTGTTGTGTGAGGGCGTACAAGTGCGTGGTGTGCGTTTCGCCTACACCCATTTGGTTGGTGGAAAATTGGCCGAAACTGGCGAGACCTTTGAAGTGCCGGCGGATATGGTTTTTAAAGCAATCGGCCAGAGCTTTGAAACCTTGCCGCTCGGTGCGGCGATCACACTGAAAAATGGTCGGATTCAAACCGATGCTGAGGGACGTACCTCGCAACCCAAAGTGTGGGCCGGCGGCGACTGTCGTGAAGGCGGGCGAGACTTGACGGTTGAGGCGGTTGAACACGGTAAGCGCGCCGCGATATCGATTGATCGCGTTTTGCGCACCTGACTGCGCCCGTCAACGAATCCATACAAACCGAACCTTTTGCCAAATTGACCCGCATCTCACGCGGGACGAATCAGGAGAATTTACGATGGCCGATTTACGCAGTAATTTTGTGGGGATCAAGAGCCCCAATCCATTTTGGTTGGCGTCGGCTCCACCGACCGATAAAGAGTACAACGTGGTGCGCGCCTTCGAAGCGGGCTGGGGCGGGGTGGTGTGGAAAACGGTCGGCGAAGATCCACCGATTGTAAACGTCAATGGTCCGCGTTATGCAACCTTGTTGTCGAACGATCGGCGGGTGATTGGTTTTAATAATATTGAATTGATTTCCGATCGTCCGTTGAAACAAAACCTCGATGAAATGCGCCGCGTCAAACGCGCCTGGCCGGATCGTGCGGTGATCGCATCATTGATGGTGCCGTGCACCGAAGAAGCGTGGCGCAATATTTTGCCGATGGTGGAAGACACCGGTTGTGATGGTGTTGAGCTGAATTTTGGCTGCCCGCACGGCATGAGTGAACGTGGCATGGGCTCGGCAGTCGGGCAGGTGCCGGAATATATTGAAATGGTGGCGCGCTGGTGCAAACACTATTCGAAGTTGCCGGTTATCGTCAAGCTGACGCCCAACATCACCGATATTCGCCACCCGGCGCGTGCCGCCAAAAAAGGTGGTGCCGATGCGGTGAGTTTGATCAACACCATCAATTCGATCATGGGTGTGGATCTGGAAAAAATGGTGATGCATCCGAGCACAGATGGCAAAGGCTCACATGGCGGGTATTGTGGCGAGGCGGTCAAACCGATTGCACTCAACATGGTCGGTGAGATTGCCCGCGATGCGGAAACCAGCGGGCTGCCCATTTCCGGCATCGGTGGCATTTCCACTTGGCGCGATGCGGCGGAGTTTATCGCGCTCGGCGCCGGCAATGTGCAGGTGTGTACGGCGGCGATGGTCTACGGCTTCAAAATTATTGAAGACTTGACCAACGGCCTGGCCAATTTTATGGACGCCCAAGGATACAAAACAATTAATGATTTTCAGGGTAAGGCGGTGCCAACGGTCACCAACTGGCAAAACCTCAATCTGAATCACATTGAAAAAGCGGTCATCAATCAGGACCTGTGTATCCAATGCGGGCGTTGTCACGTGGTGTGTGAAGACACCTCGCATCAGGCCATCACCGCCAGCAAAAATGGCCAGCGATTTTTCGAAGTCAAAGACGAGGAATGTGTGGGCTGCAATTTGTGTGTGTCCATTTGCCCGGTTCCCGAATGCATCACCATGGTTGCGCTGAAGCCTGGTGATGTTGATACCCGCACCGGCGAAACTGTCAGTGGTCAATACGCAAATTGGACCACCCACCCGAATAACCCCATGAGTGTGGAGGCAAAATGAGTTCAATCTTAAGTGATGCGCCCGTGAAAGCGGCGGCAGACAAACTGTACGAAGTTGGCCACTGGATCGGTGGCAAGATTGAGCGGGGCGATGCCAAACGACGCATGGATATTTACAATCCGGCATTGGGGGTGGTGCAGGGGGGGCTGATTCTTGGCAGCGAGACCGATCTCGACAACGCCGTCAGCAGCGCGGCGGCGGCGTTTCCGGCGTGGGCCAACACGCCCCCGCTGACGCGCGCGCGCGTGTTGTTCCGCTTTTTGGAAATTGCCCAATCGCGACGCAAGGAAATCGCCGAATGTCTCACCCGCGAACACGGCAAAACATTGCCGGACGCAATGGGTGAAGTGGCACGTGGCATTGAGATGATTGAATTTGCCACCGGCATTCCACAGTTGCTTAAAGGAGAATTCACCGACCAGATTGCGCGCGGCATTGACGCGTGGTCAATTCGTCAGCCACTGGGTGTGGTGGCGGGCATCACACCGTTTAATTTTCCGGCGATGGTGCCGATGTGGATGTATCCATTGGCGATTGCCTGTGGCAACACTTTCATCTTAAAGCCGTCTGAGCGTGATCCGTCGGCGAGTTTGTTGGCTGGCCAATGGTTAAAAGAAGCCGGTCTGCCGGACGGTGTGTTTAATGTGGTGCAGGGCGACAAAGTGGTGGTGAATGCGATTCTTGCGCACCCGCAAATTCAGGCGGTGAGTTTTGTTGGCTCAACCAATATCGCCGAGTACATTTATCAAACCGGCACCGCGCACGGCAAACGGGTGCAGGCATTGGGCGGTGCAAAAAATCACATGGTGGTGATGCCCGACGCCGACATCAATCAAGCTGCTGACGCGTTGATTGGCGCCGCCTACGGCTCGGCCGGTGAACGTTGTATGGCCATCTCAGTCGCGGTTGCAGTCGGAGACGTTGGTGATCGCTTGGCCGCCGCATTGGCACCAAAAGTCGCAGCATTAAAAATTGGTGAAGGCCATCAGGACGGTGCCGAAATGGGGCCGGTGATTACTGCCGAGGCTAAACAGCGCATTGAAAGTTTGATCACCAAGGGTATTGAGCAGGGGGCCAAAGCGGTGGTCGACGGCCGCAATTGCCGTGTCAAGGATTTTGAGAATGGATTCTTTGTTGGTGGAACATTGCTCGACCATGTACGTCCTGATATGGTGGTTTATAAAGAAGAAATATTTGGCCCGGTTTTGTGTGTGGTGCGGGTGCCGGATATTGCCAGCGCCGTGCAGTTAATCAACAGCCATGAGTATGGCAACGGCGTGGCACTGTTCACCAGTGATGGTGGCACGGCGCGTGAATTTGTGCGCAACATTCAGGTCGGCATGGTGGGCGTCAATGTGCCGTTGCCGGTGCCGATGGCATTTAACAGCTTTGGCGGGTGGAAGCGCAGCTTGTTTGGTGATCATCATGCGTATGGGCCCGAGGCGGTGCGTTTTTATACGCGTCATAAAGCGGTCATGCAACGCTGGCCGGATAGTGTGGCGCGCGGACCCGAGTTTGCTTTCCCGCAAATGGGATGAGGCTGGACACAAAATATGCCCTGCGGCATGTTTTGCGCCTGCCGAATCCGAACGCCATGCAGGGCGTGAGGTGGGTGGCACCATGATTGTGCATTCAACAGCAGACATTCAAAAAGGGAATACGTATGAGCGACACACTGATTAACGACGACCTTCGGCCGACCACCGAAGAGGAGCGCACTTGGCGCTGGTATCACTTCGCCGCGCTGTGGATCGGTATGGTGATGTGTATACCCGCATACATGCTGGCAGCAAGTTTGATTGAAGGCGGCATGTCGTGGAGCCAGGCGGTGGGCACGGTGTTCCTTGGCAATATGATTGTGTTGGTGCCGATGTTGTTAATCGGTCACGCCGGTGCAAAGTACGGAATTCCCTACGCAGTGCTGGCGCGCGCGTCATTCGGTACCATCGGTGCGCGACTACCGGCAATCTTGCGCGCCTTGGTTGCGTGTGGCTGGTACGGAATCCAGACCTGGTTCGGCGGCATGATGTTGCACACCTTGGTTGGTGTGGTGCTGGGTCAGCCGCTCGGTGGCGAAAAAATGGCCGGACTCGGCATTACCTTTAGTCAGCTGTTGTGTTTCCTCGGATTTTGGGCGATTCAGTTTTATTACATCGTGCACGGCATTGAGTCCATTCGCAAACTGGAAACATATACTGCGCCATTCAAAATTGCCATTTGTTTTGTGCTGTTGTGGTGGGCGTATTCGAAGGCGGGTGGATTCGGTCCAATCATCGATCAGCCATCCCAGTTTGTAGAGGGCGGCAAAAAGGCCGGCCAGTTCAGCTCGGTGTTTTGGCCGTCGCTGACTGCTATGGTTGGATTTTGGGCGACACTGGCATTGAATATTCCTGACTTCACGCGATTCGCGAAAACTCAGCGTGACCAGTTCATCGGCCAGACAATTGGCCTGCCGGTGCCAATGGGATTGCTGGCGATGCTGGCAGTATTTGTTACCTCGGCAACGGTGGTGATCTACGGCAAGGCGATTTGGGATCCGGTTGATTTGGCGAGCCGACTAACCGGGGCGGCGGTGTTGATCGCGCTCATTATTCTTTTAATCGACACCATTAGCGTCAACCTGGCCGCGAATTTGGTCGGCCCAGCCTATGATTTTTCGGCGCTCAATCCGAAACGTATTTCGTATAAGACCGGTGGATTTATCACCGCTGGGATTGCCATTGCCATGATGCCGTGGAAAGTGCTGGAGACGACGCAGGGATATATTTTTACCTGGTTAATCGGTTACTCGGCGCTGCTGGGGCCGGTGGCGGGAATTTTAATCGTTGATTATTATTTGATCCGGCGCACGGAATTGAAAGTGGCAGATCTTTACGAAGCTAACGGTTGTTATACCTACCGCGCCGGCTGGAATTGGGTTGCCATCAGTGCGTTTGTGTTGGGTGTATTACCAAATATTCCCGGATTTCTCAACGCGGCATTTCCCCAGACGTTCCCCGATGTGGGCGATTTTTTCAAAACGATTTATACCTATGCCTGGTTTGTTGGTGTGGCGATTGCGGCGCTGATATATCGCGTCGGCATGCACAGTCATATTCCGAACCGGTCATTGTCGCCGGCGACCTCATAACCTTATAGAAATTACATCAAATGATCGGAGCATGAATATGGCGACATCGTTACTCATACGCGGCGGCACGGTTGTGAACGCCGACCGCGAATTCAAAGCGGACGTACTTTGTGTGGATGGTTTGATTGTTGCAGTGGGTGCGGATGCTGCAAAACAGTCGCCGGCCGGTGCACAGACAATTGATGCAACTGGCCAGTACGTTTTGCCGGGCGGGATCGATCCACATACCCATATGCAGTTGCCGTTTATGGGAACGGTTGCGGTGGATGATTTTTTCACCGGTACCGCAGCGGGTTTGGCGGGTGGCACCACCAGCATCATTGATTTTGTGATTCCCAGCCCACAACAATCGTTGCTGGAGGCGTATCACACTTGGCGCGGTTGGGCGGAAAAAGCCGCCGCCGATTACAGCTTTCACGTTGCGGTAACGTGGTGGAGTGAATCGGTGCATCGCGACATGGGCACACTCGTCAAGGACGAGGGGGTCAACACCTTTAAACACTTTATGGCGTACAAAAACGCCATCATGTGTGACGACGAAACGCTGGTGAACAGCTTTCGGCGCGCGCTGGAATTGGGCGCCATGCCAACCGTGCACGCTGAAAACGGCGAACTGGTATTTTTGCTGCAACAGGAAGTCGCAAAAATGGGCATCACGGGTCCCGAAGGGCATCCGTTATCGCGTCCACCCATGGTTGAAGGCGAAGCCGCCAACCGGGCGATTGCGATTGCTGATGTCATTGGTGTGCCGATATACATCGTGCATGTGTCGTGTATCGAGGCGGCCGATGCCATTGCTCGCGCGCGCGCGCGCGGGCAACGCGTGTACGGCGAAGTATTGGCCGGGCATTTGTTGATCGACGATAGTGTGTATCGCCATCCGGAATTTGCCCGTGCCGCCGGTTATGTGATGAGCCCGCCGTTTCGTCCCAAAGAACATCAGGAAGCATTGTGGCGCGGCCTGCAATCCGGACAGTTGCACACCACCGCCACCGATCATTGCACCTTCTGCGCGGTTCAGAAGGCGGCGGGCAAGGATGATTTCAGGAAGATTCCCAACGGCTGTGGCGGCATCGAGGAACGGATGGCGGTGATCTGGGATGCCGGCGTGAACACCGGGCGTCTGACGCCGAGCGAGTTTGTCGCAATCACGTCGAGCAATGCCGCGAAATTATTTAATATCTACCCACAAAAAGGCACGGTCAGTGTTGGTGCCGATGCGGATCTGGTGGTGTGGGATCCACAAGGCACCAAGACCATTTCGGCAAAAACCCAATTCAGCAAAGTTGACTTTAATGTTTTTGAGGGGCGCAAGGTGCGCGGTATCCCGAGTCACACCATCAGTCAGGGTCGGGTGGTGTTCGCCAAGGGTGAGCTGATGGCCGAAGTCGGCAAAGGCCGGTATTTAAAACGACCCGCGTTCGGAGCCAATTTTCAGGCGGGCGCGTTACGTGCAAAAGATCTGCAACCCACCGCCGTCAAGCGTTAAGTACGCCAGGAGAATGACAATGGACATGAAGACCGAACCCGACCTCGACGCAATACGCATCAATGGTGATCGCCTGTGGGCGTCGTTGATGGAATTGGCCAAAATCGGTGCGACGCCAAAAGGTGGCGTGTGTCGCCTCACGCTTACGGATCTCGATCGGCAGGGGCGCGATTTGGTTTTGTTGTGGGCCAGAGAGGCCGGCATGACGGTGGCGATCGACAAAATTGGCAACGGTTTTATGCGCCGTGCCGGCAAGAATAATGCACTGCCACCGATTGTCACCGGCAGCCATATTGATACGCAACCGACCGGTGGTAAATTTGATGGCAACTACGGCGTACTGGCGGGAATCGAGGTGGTGCGCACGCTGAATGATCACGGCATTGAGACCGAAGCGCCAATTGAAGTGGCGTTTTGGACCAATGAAGAAGGTTCGCGATTTGTGCCGGTGATGATGGGTTCCGGTGTGTTCGCCAAGGCATTTACCCTGGAACACGCCTACGCAGCCACGGACACGGAGGGCAAATCGGTGAAAGACGAACTGGAGCGTATTGGTTATCTTGGCAACGAAGAGCCGGGAGATCATCCGATCGGTGCCTACTTTGAAACGCATATTGAACAGGGCCCTGTGCTGGAGGACAACGACGTGACGATCGGCGTGGTCACCGGTGTGTTGGGCATACGTTGGTACGACTGCACCGTAACCGGTATGGAGGCGCATGCCGGCCCGACGCCGATGGCGTTGCGCAAAGACGCGTTGCAAGTCGCGACCAAATTGATGCAAGAGGTGGTGGCCATTGCCTTGCGTCGGGCGCCGCATGGGCGCGGCACGGTCGGTATGGTGCAAGTTCATCCGAATAGTCGCAATGTGATTCCGGGCCGCGTGAAATTTTCGATTGATTTACGCAATGCGACTAATGAATTGGTCGACGCGATGGATGCCGACATTCGTGCCGCCGCGGAAAAGATGTCGGCAGAGAGCAAGCTGCCCATCACCATTGAGCAGGTTTCGCATTATCCGGCGCAACCGTTTCATGCGGACTGTGTTGATGCGGTCGCGCGTGCTGCCAAAAAACTCGGTTACTCGAATATGCCGGTGGTGTCAGGGGCGGGACACGATGCGGTTTATATGGCGCGGTTGGCGCCGGCCGGCATGATTTTTATTCCCTGCAAGGATGGCATAAGCCACAACGAAATAGAAGATGCCAAGCCGGAACACATCACTGCGGGTTGCAATGTGTTGCTGCACGCCATGTTGGAGCGGGCAAAAGTCGCATAATTAATGCAGTCGGAATGCGCTTTATTGCGCGCTCCCGTGTTGGCCTGCCGCTGTGGCTTAAAATCCGCACATGACCGCAGAAAATAGAAACTCACATGGCAACCGACGAGAAATCCGCACCAGCGGGCTTGCTGTGGGCGGATTCACCTTGCTGGAAATGTTGGTGGTCATGGCGTTGATTGCTGCTGTGGCTGGCATTGCGTTACCAAACTTTGGACGATTTCTGGACAGTTTTACCAGCAACACCGAATGGCGCGAAGTGGAGTCTGAGCTCAACGATCTGCCGTATCGCGCGTTCTCAGCCGGTCGTTCACTGCGGTTGGACAAAACCAATGCGCATCATCATTTGCAAAAACTCCCCGCGGACTGGCGGTTTGCTCCTGCCGACACAATTGTCTATAGAGAAAA
>JAYTBF010000402.1:0-2525 GCA_043737175.1 Burkholderiales bacterium | reverse complement strand
GTTTTACAAACACAAGCAAATAGGCGTGTCACCAGCCAGTTTTGGCTGTAAATCCACGGCTGGCAACGAGCTTGATGGTCTGGGATTGTTACGCGGCGGCGCGTTGGCTCTTCAATAATGCGGTGACTTCTGGTGTGGTGAGTGGCTTGGCAAATAAAAAGCCCTGAAAAGCATCACAGCCGTTCGCGCGTAAAAATTCAAGTTGCGCGACCTGCTCAACACCCTCGGCAACAATACGTAATCCCAAGCGTTTGCCCATCACAATAATGGCCTCGGTGATCGAGCAACTGTTGGCGTCGGACGGAATCTGCGCGATAAAGCTGCGATCAATTTTGAGGGTCTGCGCCGGCAGACGACGCAATTGTCCGAGCGACGAATAACCAATGCCAAAGTCATCAATCGAAATGGTTGCACCCATGCGGCGCAACTCGGCGAGAATCTCAATCGACTGCTCGAGATTGCGCATGGCCATGGTTTCGGTAATTTCCAATTCAATACGCGTTGGCGATACACCGGTCTCCAGAAACGCCGCCTTCATCGACGGCAATAATTTGCGGGAGACAAATTGACGCGGCGAAAGGTTGACCGAAACCGTCAGATCCCGGTAACCCTCTTGATCCCAAATTTTGATTTGTTGGCATGCCGTCCGAAATACCCATTCACCGAGTGGCACAATCAGGCCCAATTCTTCGGCAATGGAAATAAAGTCTTTCGGAAAAATTTCACCGTGTTGTGGATCGTTCCAGCGCAATAACGCCTCGAGGCCAACGATCCGACCACTCAGAACATCCACCTGCGGCTGATACCGAAGGAAAAATTCATTACGCTCAATACCACGGCGCAATCGTGATTCCACCTCGAGGCGTTTGGATAACAGAAAATTAAGGTCCGAAGTGAAAAAGCGCGCGGTATTGCGACCGGCATCCTTGGCCTGATACATCGCCGAATCAGCATGTTTCAACAGGTGCTGGATATCGGTGGCGTCATTTGGGTAGTGTGAAATGCCAATGGACGCGGTCACTGTTAATTCATGTCCTGATACTTCAATCGGCTTGGCGAGTTCGGACAAAATCTTGTCGGCGACAATTTGTGTTGATTCGGGTTTGTCCAAGTCGGGCAACACAATCACAAACTCGTCGCCGCCTTCACGCGAAACCGTATCACCTTCGCGTACCAGTTTTGCCAGTCGCTTGGAAATATCGCGCAAAACATAGTCACCAGTCTCGTGGCCGAGTGTGTCGTTGACCAATTTGAAACGATCCAAATCGATGAACAATAAACCGACATGGCGTTGATGACGGCGGGCGGCGAGGATCGCTTGGTTTAACCGGTCCTGCATCAGGCGACGATTGGGCAGGCCGGTCAACGCGTCGTGATGCGCCATATAGTGGATGGTGCGTTCGGTATTCAGGCGCTCGGTAATATCCTGCACCAATGACGCCACACCGATTACTTTATTTTCACCGTCAACCAGAGGTGTGTTGTACCACTCGGTGCTGATTTCTTCGCCACGTTTGGTTTTATTGGTCAAGGTGACGCGGGTTGAGTGACGTGTTTGCAAGAGTTCTGCAAACATGCTGGCCAAGCGTTCAGTCTCCTCGGTGCCGTGCACCAGCATATAACCGGATTCGCCGATGGCCTCGGAGCCGATGTGGCCGAAGATCGCCTCCGCTGCCGGGTTCCAAGTGGCGATGCGGAACTCCATGTCCCACTCGATCACGCCCAGCGGCGTGCGCTCCAGATGTAACTTCAAGCGCTGTAGCGCAAGCAACTCCGAGCGTTCGGCTTTGCGGCGGTCAAGAGACTCGGCGACCAGCGCCTTGTTGACCATTTCAACGCGCATTTTTTCTTCTTCGAGTCGAATGGCGATGAGCACGTTGTCAAATCGTGCCGTCAACGAGTCCAGCAATGCTTTATGCACTTTGTTGTGTACCACCGCCAGCAGGCCCACTAAAACAATAATGGTGAAACCCAACATCGAGCCGGCACGATCACCAAAGCCGAGTGTCATCACACCCATCGGCAACAGGGACACCAGCGCCGTTAAGGTGAATAAGGTTCGATGCGGCGCGAAATAGGCAACCGCGCCGGTGGTTAACAATGCAACCAACATCATCACCGGCAATTGTGTGGTGCCCGCCTTGGGCAACAGCGCCGATCCCATGATGCCCCACATGACGGCCATGATCAAAGTGCCAGTTACAAAACGGTTTTCCCACATCGCCAGACGTTCGGGTGGGGGATTGGCGCGGATGAATAATTTATAAAGGCCATAACGGCCCAGCATCACGGCGATGGCGATGGTAAACCAGGCAAACAAAATTGGCCGTTCGGCCAGCTCATTCCAGAGAATGGCGCCAAGCAGAAACGTCACCATGAATTCGGCCAGATAACCGACCAGCGAAAAGCGGTACAACAAACGCACCTGCTCAGCGAAAATATGTTGCGCAACAAACGCCCGATCTTGCGCGGTAATTGGTGATGCCAACGACAAGCCGGGCGTGTTCAGCTGGCCAGCATGGCCG
>JAYTBF010000401.1:0-2530 GCA_043737175.1 Burkholderiales bacterium | reverse complement strand
ACCCATCTTGGCATTGCTCAAACCCGCTCTTGACCCGATAGAACCCCGCATTGAGCCGATTCAGGGAGAATTGTTCAAAACGTTGGGACACTAGTGATATTCTGCGTTTCCTTTGGGGAGCTGCGCGTCACCACCATCCAGATTTCGCCACTGATTGACTCGCGGCCGCCCTGACGAGCCGGACTCTCCTCGACCTATGGGCAACCCCAAAGTGTGCGCCAACGCACCGACAAGCCCTTTGAGGGCTGCGCATCATTCTGTCTTCGCCGGCGACGTCACCTGATATCGCCCACCGCCCATTACGGCCGATACCACCTCCCATTGGAAACCCCATGAACAAAGATCAAACCGAAGGCCTGAAAAAAGAAGTTGCCGGAAAAGTCAAAGAAGTCGCTGGCCGAATTCTCGGCGACAAAACGATGCTCGCCAAAGGCAAAGCCAAGAAAAAACTCGGCAAAGTGCAATCCGCATTTGGTGACGCTAAACAGGAAATCAAAGAAAGCACGCGTTAAACGTCTTCGCACATTACCGGGCGCATCACCTGTTCGATGCGCCCGGTAACACCGTTAAGGCCTCAACAAGAGCCAATCAACGGATTACCGACGACATCAAGGGGGAAACAACATGGCAGGTTATTTCGAAGTTAAGCAAAACGGTTTGGAAGAATATTCGTTCAATCTCAAGAGCGCCAATCACAAGGTCATCCTGAGTTCGCAAATCTATGACACACGTCAGCGTGCCTTAAGCGGTGTGGCATCCGTACAGCAAAACGCGTCGAACGACACCCGGTTCAACCGCATGACAACAAAAGGCAACGAGCCCTATTTCGTCCTAAGGGCGACCAATGGTGAAGTTATTGGGAAATCGGAAATGTACTCCAACACCAGCAGCATGGAAGACGACATTGTCCGCGTCAAACAAAATGGCGTCTCGACGACCTTGCGCGAAATTTAGCTGGTGCGATTGATCAGGCACCGAGGGCATGGCAATGCTAAACGTCTATTTCAAGAATCCCGAGTCTATTCAGTGACGCAGGGTTTCATATAAAGCAGGAGACCGCGCCAAGAGATTCAACGCAACAACGGGCGTAGCCTGCAAAATTAAAGTGGTGAACAACCCGGCAAAGAATAGCTAATTCTTATGTCGTCTTTGTCGGCACGACCGGCGCGGGTCCGGGCGTCGCTGTTCGCGACGGAATGACTGGGATGACATCGACCGCCGGCGGGTTTGAATCGCCCGGTTCCGACTTCTCGCGCAAGGAGCCGAATGTGTGCGCATACACCCAGGTGAATTCGGCGCCGATCAAGAAAATTTGTGCTGAGTAATACACCCACACAAGAATGACGACCAGCGACCCGGCCGCACCAAAGCCCGAGGCGATACCGCTCTTGCCAATATAGAGCTCAATCAAAAACTTTCCAACGGTGAAGAGCAGCGACGTCACCAAGGCGCCTAACCAAACGTCATCCCAACGTACACGTACGCGAGGCATCAACTTGTAGATCATTGCAAAGACCACGGTCGTCAGCGCGAATCCAACCAATAAGTTGACCATCTGCGCCAGCACCTCCCAACCAACAAACAAGACCCCCCACCATTTGCCGAGCGCGGCAATAACCGCGCCAAGCACCAGCGAAACCATCAACAAAAAAGCGATGCCCAGTATCATGCCGAACGAAAGCAGACGTGTTTTTAGCAGTCGCCACAGGCTGTTCGATTTGTTTGCGACCGGGGCGCGCCAAATGCGGTCCAACGCGTCCTGCAACTCACCAAAAACGGCTGTCGCGCCAATTAACAGTGCCACCAGACCAATCACTGCCGCGGTTATGCTTTCAGACGGTTTGCTGACAGTGGTCAAAATGGCTTCGATCGCCTTGGCCGCGTCGTCGCCCATCAGGCCGCGTAATTGACCAAATATCTCGCCGCGAACCGCATCGGTGCCGAAGAAAAAGCCAGCGACCGAAATGACGATCAGCAAGAGTGGTGCGAGCGAGAAAATTGTGTAATACGATAGTGCCGCGCCCATACTCGGCGCGTAGTCGTCGATCCAAGCCGCCGCGGCGCTTTTGATCAACGTCCACCATTGCTCAACTGTCTGTTTTTCACGCATAGTAATGGCGCATTCAATCCGTAAACATGGGTGGGGTCTGGCTTGGATAGACTTTTTTGACGCACAACAACACTGGCTTTTCTCCCGAAGAAATTTTCCGACAACAACAGCGAAAAAATTTTTTGCCGGTTTCGCTTAACGACATCATCACGCTCGTGCCATCTGTGCCATCTAGCGGTCACATCTGCCACATCGGCCTCATTTTGGCGTCGGTCGCGCCGGTCAATAGACTATACGATTGCAGAACATTGCGCCCAACACCATTCGCAATGGATACTACTCTTTAAGATAAACGTTGCGGAGTATCGGCGTTTCAAACGCTTTTTTTGGCTCCTGAATGTATCCGATGACGTAAGTGCGGTCAACTGGACAGTCGATGCAACCAGCCGCACGTACCGAACAGCGTATCATCGAACAGTG
>JAYTBF010000400.1:0-2531 GCA_043737175.1 Burkholderiales bacterium | reverse complement strand
GCTCCTGCCGGATAATGCGCACCGCCACCGGCGCGTCGTGGTCCGCCGATAGTGCATACGCGCGCAATTGCAGCCGACCCCAGTCGGTGACACGGGTGAGCAGCGGCACCTGTTCGTTGTCGAGTTTACTGACGGCCTCAACCAGCACCTTTTTCACGTTGTCATTTTCACCGGCGGCAAAATCATGGGAGAAATTGCCGTCCGCCGCCTGCACGGCCAATCGCCTGCCTTGGTCGCTCGCATGCACAATGCTGCCGTCACGATTTACCATCAGCACCACATCGTCAGCCGTATCAATGAACTCCCGGTCGCTTTGGTTGTTCGACGACACCGGTGAGGCGACCGCATGGGTAACATAGTGCATCACACTTGCCAATGCTTCCTGGTCCTGCTCGCTAAATTTAGCCTGTTGTTTGCTGCGGTATAGGCTGAGCTGACCGAGCGCCACGCCGTGGTCGCGCGCAATGCCGTAAAGCACGTGGTGTGCATCCAGATCTTTCAGTATTTCCTGGTAGTAGGCGCTTTCGCGGAATGCGGCGTTGGACTCGGCCACCGCCACCGATTTTTCTGCCGTCGCACGGGCGAGAAAATTAGTCCGGAAATCGTATTTCCCGCCGGTGTAAAAGTGATCAAAATAGAGTTGCATCTTCGGTATGGACAACATGCGTTCGGCCACCATGTTTTGCATGTGGCCGGTGCCATCCACCCAGAAAAATCCCGCTGAATCCGCCGGCACCAACTCGCGCAGCATCGGCAGCAGGCGCGGCATCAGCGTCGGGCTCGGCAAGCCCAGGCAGCACAGGTGGCGGATATTGGCGCGCAGATTAGATTGTTTCATTACCCATCCGTTTCTTTGATTGCGCGCAAACGAACAATTCCAACTGGTTTGGCGAAACCGCGCAGATTTTTTTCGCCGAGTGGCTCGCCGCTGGCAGGTTCACCGATGGCCGCAAAGGCGCGCTGCGAAATCAACACTTCGCCGCTGGCAGCCTCACTGCACAGACGTGAGGCCAAATTGGTGACCGGACCGATGGCGGCGTAGTCAATGCGGTGGTCAAAACCAATTGCGCCCACCGTGGCAAAGCCGTCGGCAATGCCAATGCCCAGACCCAGGTCAAAACCACGCTGGCGCCAACGCACACTGAGTTCGGCGGCACGGTCGCGCATGGCCAGTGCCATTTGCGCGGCGCGTAATGTGGGTGTGCTGATGGGCACCGGGTCGTTGAAAAAAACCATCAGACCGTCGCCGGTGAAACGCTCCAACGTACCTTGGTGCGCCATGACCAATTCGCCCATTGCATGGTGAAATTCGGCGAGTGCCTGCATCACCACCTCCGGTTCGCCGGTGTCGGCAAAGGCGGTGAAGCCGCGTAAATCCAAAAATACCACGGTGATTTCGCGCCGGTGTGAACGCAGTGGATCGTCCGCGCCGCCGGCGACGATCAACTCAACCAACTGCGGGGAAAAAAAACGTTTCAGGCTGTTGAGGCGTTCGCTCTTGGCGACTTCCGCAACCACCCGCGCCTCCAGCGAACGGGCTAGGCCGGCCAATTCACTACGCTGGGATTCAACTGTTTCGTACAGGCGCTTGATGCGCATCAGCGAACGCACCCGCGCCAACAGCTCGTGTTTGTCGATGGGCTTGGTCAAAAAATCGTCGGCGCCGGCCTCCAACCCGCGCACGCGGTCTTGTTTGGAATCCAGTGCCGTCACCATCACCACCGGCAGCATGGTGTGGGCGGTTTCCGCGCGGATGCGGCGGCAGGTTTCAAATCCATCCAAGCCCGGCATCACCACATCCAGCAGGATCAAATCCGGCGTACGCAGTTCCATCGCCGCCAGGGCGGCCTGGCCACTGGTGGCCACCTCGGTCGCATAGCCGTGGAAGGCCAGAATGTCGGCGAGTAAGGTCGCGTTCATCGGTGTGTCATCAACGATCAATATTGTGCCGTTTGTTATGGGTGAGGCGGCCGGGGTGTTCGGAGTGACGTGGAGCGCAGGCTGGTTGTGGGTGTCCATCGGGCTATTTTGCACCTGTTGCCGGATGTCCGGTCAACTTGAAGCGGGATTGAGCAATCCGGCGATGTTCTGCAAAAACACCCGCAGGTTGATCGGCTTGGGTTCAAACGCATCAAACCCCGCACTACGGATCTTGTCGCGGTCATTGCCCATCACCGAGGCGGTGATGGCCATGATGCGGGTGGACTGAAGCTTGGCATCGGCACGGATCAGGTGCAACGCGTCGAGCCCGGACATGCCGGGCAGGTGAATGTCCATCAGCACCAGGTCCGGTTTTTCACGGTGCATCATGGCGATGCCCGCCTCGGCGTTGTTCGTCTCGGCGACTCGGTAGCCTTGGTGCATTAGTACATCCACCATCAGGCGGCGGCTTTTTTCGTCGTCTTCAACAATCAGGATTAAGGCTGGCTCCATGGGGGACTCATTTTATAGGGGGGAAAGTCGAACGTGAAATATAAACAAAACTCTATTATTCATGGGCATTTTGGAGCAAAAATGCCTGTAAACGATCG
>JAYTBF010000399.1:0-2534 GCA_043737175.1 Burkholderiales bacterium | reverse complement strand
GTGAATGAATGGGCATGGCTGAGCGCGGTCGCCCGAGTTCATCCCGAGCTCAATGTGACCAATGGCACCACGGAACGGCCAAATGATGTCGGCGATGTTGTGGCGGCTCTGGCCAGACTCCGCAATGAATCGGCGGCGGAGCACAATCCACCATTAATGGTTTTGGCAGCGATCGCCGCAAAACATCAACAATCCTTTTTGGTTGATGAGGATAAGATTTCGATTGGAGGTGGCGTTGGCTCGGTGACTTATCCACTTGTCGCGTTGCCGGCTGCGGATCAAATCGACTGGCAGGCGTTATTTGAAATTCCGACGGTACTGGTGACCGGCTCAAACGGCAAAACCACCACGGTTCGGCTCATTGCGGCGATGGCCCGGGCCAGTCAATTCACACCCGGGTTTTCATGCACAGAAGGTGTATTTGTTGATGGTGAACCGCTTCAGGTGGGAGACTACTCGGGCCCGGCCGGCGCGCGCACGGTACTGCGCGATTCGCGTGTTGATTGCGCCATTTTGGAGACGGCACGCGGCGGCATGTTGCGCCGAGGGCTGGCAGTTGCCCATGCCGTGGTCGTGGTGGTGACCAACATCAGTGCCGATCATTTTGGCGAATACGGTGTTGATTCGCTTGCAGACTTGGCCGATGCCAAATTGATTGTCGCCCAAGCACTTGGCGAACGGGGCAGCATGGTAACGAATGCCGATGATCCAGTATTGGTGCGACGTTCCGAGCATTTGTGGCCGAAACTGGCCTTGTTTGCTGGTGATTATCAACACGCTTTATTGCAGAAAAAGCGCGCGCAGGGCGGCAGTGTGTGTGGCGTTGAAAACGGAAAATTAAAACTGTTTCACCATCAAACCGAACATGACTTGGGCGCAATTGAGGCCATGCCATTAACTGTTCACGGTAGCGCAGCGTACAACGTTGCCAATATTGCCGCGGCGGTGTTGGCGGCATCGGTGCTCGGTTTTTCGCCCGCAATAATTGCCGGTGTATTGGCAAACTTTGGACGCAGTCGGTTTGATAATCCCGGGCGCCTTGAGCACTGGGAAATGGATGGTGTCCACATTTTTGTCGACTACGCACACAATCCGGCGGGTCTCGCCGGGCTGCTGACGGTTGCCAATCATCGGCGTGCACCTGGCGGTGGTCGACTAGGATTGTTGCTTGGTCAAGCCGGCAATCGGGAGGATGATGATATCGAAGCGCTGGCGAAAACAGCGGCAGCGTTTGCACCGGAGCTGATTTTGCTCAAAGACATCGATGGCATGTTACGTGGCCGCGATGCCGGTGAGGTGCCGGCCTTGCTGCGGATGGCATTGGTGGCAGCGGGCATCACAGCGGAGAAAATTATTGTCGGCCAGACCGAGTTGGCGGCCGCACAACAATTGGTGGCCTGGGCCAAGCCCGGTGACGTCGTGGTGTTGCCAATGCATAATGTTGCGGCACGTTCATCGATGCACACCTGGCTGGATTCGCGCGCCGCATCCTAACCGGGTGCAAACTTTACTGCGCCTTGGCCGCCGATAATTTCTTAATTGCCCGCTGAATGGTAACGACGGCCAATAAACTAATGGCACCCGCCAGCACGCCGAATAAACCGTCAAAAATAACCGGCAAGGCAGCGTCCAGCATCACACCAATGTAGGGGACGCCACCTGATAACAAGGCGGCTCCTCCAATCGCCAATTGTACGGCCGGAATGCCGTGCACCAGAATGCCGCCCCCCACCAAAAACATGGCTATCGTTCCTGCGACCGAAAGAAACTTCATCAACAGCGGCGCTGCAAGCAACAAAAACGCACCCGCGCGATGTTGTAGCGCCGTCCACAAACCCGCACCACTTTTTTGGGCCAGGTGTAGACCGGCATCATCCAATTTAACGATGCCGGCAACCAGACCATACACACCAATCGTCATGCCGATAGCCACAATGCTCAGCACCAAAACCTGTTTGCCAAATGAGGCGGCGGCAACCGTGCCCAGTGCAATGACAATTATTTCCGCCGACAAAATGAAGTCAGTCCGTACCGCGCCTTTGATTTTTTCTTTTTCAAGAGCGACCATGTTGACGTTGTCGTTCTTGATGGCGGCAAGCAAGTCGTTATTGCGCGCGGCTTTTATTTCGACGGGAGTAGACCAACTATGAAAAATTTTTTCCACGCCTTCATAACAAAGATAAGCGCCACCGATCATCAATAACGGCGTGATTGCCCATGGTGCAAAAACGCTGATCGCAAGAGCAGTCGGCACCAAAATTAATTTGTTGATCGCTGATCCCTTGGCAACCGCCCATACCACCGGTAACTCGCGGCTCGGTTTGACGCCGGAGACCTGATGCGCGTTGAGCGCAAGGTCGTCACCCAATACACCGGCTGTTTTTTTGGTGGCCACTTTGGTCATGGTGGCGACGTCGTCAAGAATAGTGGCGATATCGTCGATGAGTAAAAAAAGGCTGGAGCCGGCCATGTGTTTTCCGAATTTTTTGTTGTTGAGACACCTGGCAATGAATGATTCGTGCCCGCGATCTGGA
>JAYTBF010000398.1:0-6325 GCA_043737175.1 Burkholderiales bacterium | reverse complement strand
GGGAAGAATAATCAACAGCAGCAAAATGATGGTCAGCAACAACAGCAGCACGGCGAGTACCGTGGCGACCATGCGTGACACACCACGCGCCTCAAGGCGATCAACCACCGGATCAAAAATGTAGGCAAGAATGGCAGCAGCGAGAAACGGTGCCAATATCGGCGATAACACCGCTAACAACCAACCGAGGGCGGCAAGCGCCAAGACGACGACTGCAAAATGCCAATCGAGCCATCGTGGGAACTGTGACGACGACTTGGCACGAATACGCGCCAAAAACGCTGGCGGATTATGTTTGTGGCGACGAAGGCTTTGACGGGTCATATCCGGTAAAATTTAGACTTGTTGGGCTCCCATCCTAACTGAAAATCACCTGGTTGAAACTGCCTTTCGCAGAATACCGGCTCCGCCCTCCACAACGCCCATTGTCCATTTGCCGCCATGTCATCACCGACCCATTCCAACTCCGACGTCACGCCTCTCACCTACAAACAGGCCGGGGTCGACATTGACGCAGGCGATCAATTGGTCGAAAACATCAAGCCATTTGCAAAACGGACCATGCGACCGGAAGTGCTGGGAAGCATTGGTGGATTTGGTGCGTTGGTTGAGGTCTCCAAAAAATACAAAAATCCAGTCATGGTATCCGGCACGGACGGTGTCGGCACCAAACTAAGATTGGCATTCCAATTAAATAAACACGATACCGTCGGTGAAGATTTGGTCGCGATGAGTGTTAATGACATTCTGGTGCAAGGTGCCGAACCTATTTTTTTTCTGGACTATTTTGCCTGCGGAAAACTTGACGTTGCTGTTGCCACCGACGTGATCAAAGGCATTGCCCACGGCTGCGAATTGGCCGGCTGCGCACTCATTGGCGGCGAGACCGCCGAAATGCCGTCGATGTATCCGGCGGGTGAATATGACTTGGCCGGTTTTGCAGTGGGGCTGGTCGAAAAAGAAGCGATTATTACCGGCCGCAGTATTGCACCTGGAGACGTGGTGCTGGGTTTGCAGTCGTCAGGAGCGCACTCAAACGGCTATTCACTCATTCGCAAAATTATTGAACGCAGCGGCATCGATTTGTGTGACCCTAAAAATCAGCAATTGGCATTGGATCTCATCGCGCCAACTCGCATTTACGTCAAGCCAGTATTGGCGCTGATGAAACAAAATAACGTCAATATCGTCAAGGGCATGGCGCACATCACCGGCGGCGGACTCACCGAAAATATCCCACGCGTATTGCCAGACACGGTCACAGCAGAAATTGATCGAAAA
This sequence comes from Burkholderiales bacterium, assembly GCA_043737175.1. Lineage (GTDB taxonomy): Bacteria > Pseudomonadota > Gammaproteobacteria > Burkholderiales > Usitatibacteraceae > UKL13-2. The sequence continues at coordinate 5,044 of JAYTBF010000398.1, read as the reverse complement.
TCTTGGGTGGCCCCACCAATATTTGCCTGGCTACAGCAACAGGGCAATGTCGATGATGCCGAAATGGCACGTACCTTTAATTGTGGCATTGGCATGGTGATTATTGTTGACCAGGCCGATGCCGTAGCCGCTACTGAATCACTGACCGCAAATGGGGTGACGGTCTTCACCATCGGCGCAATTCGCGCCCGCCAGCCCGGCGAAGCACAAACGATTGTTGTTTGACCTGCATTGAGTTTACCCTCAGGACAAACTCCTTTATTGGCGCCATAAGACGGCCAATAAAGGTTGAAAATAGCCGTCCAATATAGAGTTTCATCATCACATGAAATCCATTGTCATACTCATCTCCGGCCGCGGCTCCAATTTGGAAGCCATTTTGCAGGCAAAAAAAACGATGAATCTGCCCGTGGAAATTCGCGCGGTGATCGCCAATCGCGCCGATGCAGCGGGTCTTTCCATTGCCGCCGCACACCATGTCCCCCAACGGGTCATCGACCATAAAAATTTTGCAAGCCGCGATGAATTTGATGACGCGCTGGCCGATGTTATTGATGAATACCAGCCGGACCTGATTGTGTTGGCAGGATTTATGCGGGTATTGGGTGCCGATTTTATTACCCGATTCAGCAATCGAATTGTCAATATCCACCCGTCATTATTGCCTGCGTTTCCCGGCTTACACACCCACCGACAAGCACTTGCCACCGGTGTGAAAATTCACGGTGCAACCGTCCATATCGTTACCGCAGAACTGGACAGTGGTCCGATTATTTGCCAAGCGGCGGTGCCTGTTTTTGCGGACGATACCGAACCAAAATTAGCTGCGCGTGTTTTGGCGCAGGAGCACATCATCTATCCTCAGGCGATTGCCTGGCTTGCCGCGGACATGGCATTGCGCGACGTCGCACGCCCACAAACACACTCGCAAAATGTCGGCCATTTGGGCGCACCAAACGTTGATGACGGGACACACGAAGATTTCCTTCGATCACCCAGGATCAAATAATGAAATGCCTTGTTTTGCAAGTGCAAGCCATGGTTACCATCATCGCTTGCCTGATTCCATTTGCGACTGTCGGTTATGCGGCCAACGACAAAACGATTGGCAGCACCGATGCCACCCCGACCTCCCGCGAAACCGTTTCATCCAAACAAACAGTTACAACCCCGGCACTGCCGCCGTCATTGCCAACATTGATGCGGGTGAGTTACAAAGTGCAGCGCGGCGGCATGTTGGTCGGAACTATTGAAGAAAAATTTGAACGATTTGTTGATCCCGACCAAACGGGCGAACGTTATAAGATCACTTCAACCACCCGCGCAGATGGCGCCATTGCCCTGTTTTACCGCGATCAAATTCAATATACGTCCGAAGGTCGAATCAGCGCGTCCGGTTTCACGCCATTAGTGTTTGCAAGCTCGCGTAAAAATGACACGGCCCGGAATTTCACAACACGATTTTATTGGGCAAAAAATGAAATGGTGCGTGAGCATCCGACCGATGGGCGAATGGAACAAGAGACCTTTGATTTGCCACCCGGCACCCAGGACAGACTGTCCGCCATGTACCAATTTATGGTGACGTCACCAGGCAAACAATCGGTCAGTACCAACATGACACAGGGCAAAAATGCCGAGAAATATATTTATCTGAAACAGGGCGAGCCTAAGTTAACGACACCGGCCGGTGAATTTGAAACGATTCATTACGCCAGAGACGTCAAACCAGGGGAAGCGAAGGCGCAAATGTGGCTCGCAAAAACAAGGAACTTCGTCCCGGTGCGTATTATTTTTGAAGACAATAAAGGTACGGTCCTTGAACAAACATTGATTGATCTGGTGATCCAGTAACAGACTGCGACATGCGATCCGTAAACAACAATCAAACCATTCGTTGCCCATAAAATGTTTAATAAGGGCCGCAATTATTTTCAATTGGCAAGCGTGGATCCGCGTTACGGGTTGGTTATTGCCATTTTTGCTTCCACGTTTGTCCACGCAATTGTGTATCTGGCCACACCAAAATATGCCGAAGAATTTACGCCGGTCAAAGTTGTTCGATACGACGCGGCATTAACACCCATCGAAAAAACGGCAACCCCGGCGGCGAGACCGCGTGCGGCACCGGTCGCTAAAAAAAGCGTTACGCCCACTGCCAATGCGCGGCCCGCGTTTACACCGAAATCAGCCGCCCATTTTTTAGCGCCTGAAAACGCCATAGCTGTGGCCGCCGTCAACAACGACGATTTTTTGTCGCCATTGCTTGATAACTTGCCGACGATTCGAGCCGCTGAAACAGAAACGGCATCCAGTGAACCGTTGCCGCCCACTGCGACGACGCCGGGTAGTCCACCTGCAAAAACGACCAATAAACCCACCGCCCCGGCCTTTGCCGAACGTATTTCGATCGACTATAAATTATCGTCATCCATTGCCGACGGCATTGCCACGTTCAATTGGACCCGTAAAGGCGATGCCTACGAAATTGAATCCAGCACGCAAGCGACCGGCTTTTTGATTGCTGCAATTGCCGGTGTCCTGCATCAGCAATCAAGCGGCATCATTACTGAAAATGGCTTGCGACCCGCCAGCTATATGATTCGTCGTGGTGACGGCGAGGCGGAAACAGCTGAATTCAACCGCGGCAACAGCTCGCTGGTCTTGAAGAGAAGTGGCAACACCCGCACGGTTCCGCTCGGCCGAGGCATGCAGGATATGCAGAGTTTTCTGTTTCAACTGGCCTATGACGCACCGAAAATCACCGCCACCCAAGATAAACTCGATGTGCTTGTGACCAATGCGCGCAAGGTTTATCGCTATCAATTCAAAAAAATGGGTGACGAAGTTGTCGAAACCGGCTTTGGTCCGGTTCAAACCATTCGCCTATTGTCAGACGCGCCCAATCCACAGGACGCCTATGAAGTATGGCTTGCGCCGCAATATTCCTATTTACCCGTAAAAATTAAAATGTTTCTTGGTCGCTTTCAATTCGAACAATTGGCAACCCGCATCGGCGTCGCCGGCGCTCGTTACTCTGCCGCTGCGGACCAACCCGTGGCCGACTCGCAAAAATAGCCAGGCTTGACCCCGAACAGAAGCGTCGACGGCTACCGTTCCAGCCGGACGGAAATATCCAGACTTGGAAACGCGCCTCAGGTCTGCGATAATAGCGGATTGCAATGTGGCCGTTTATCACGCAGCCCTTATCGAATGCGTGATAAACGAGACGTGAGTACCTTTCGTCCGGCATCAGCTGTTTTGCCAGACGCAACACAATTTCAATTTTGTCCGTATTTGACCTGTTCAATTGTCTACACGACCAATCGCCACTATGCCGCTTACCCTCGCCCTCTATCACGCATTGGTTGATGCGCTGACTGTTATCCTGCCATTAACGTCACCTGCTGATATAGGTCTCAAGCGGTATTTCAAGGAACACCCAAAATTGGGTTTGCGCGACCGCGGCTTTATTGCCGAAACGGTCTATACCGTGCTGCGCCACCGCCGTTTCATCGAACACGTTGTCACAGACGGTTCACCACGCAGAATGGCACTGGTGGCGTTGACCCGCTTTATGGGCATCAGCGTTCGTGACCTGCATACCGTATTACGTGGCGGCGATGAAAATTGGCTGGCACTTTTAAAAGCCAAAAAACTAGACAATCTGTCGATTGGTATTGAAGCCGAATTGCCGGACTGGATCATCGCGCGTCTGCGTGCGGGTGGCATGACCGATCCAAAAATCATTGAATTCGGCCAGTCGATGATGAGTCCGGCACCACTGGATCTGCGCATAAACACCACCAAAGCCAAACGTGATGCGGTGCTCAAACAGCTCCAACAGGAAGGCATTAAAGCCAGCCTTACCCCCCACTCGCCGCTGGGTATTCGCCTTGAAGAAAAACCTTCGCTCGCCAAACACCCGGCGTTTATCGAGGGCTTTATCGAAGTGCAGGATGAAGGCTCACAAATTCTCGGCCTCATATTGGAAGCCAAGCGTGGCGAAATGGTGGTCGATTTTTGCGCCGGTGCCGGTGGCAAAACACTGTTGATTGCCGCGCAAATGGCCTCAGCCGGTCGGGTTTACGCTTTTGACGTTTCTGAAAAGCGTCTGACCAATCTTGGCCCACGTCTAAAACGTTCCGGCCTTTCCAATATCACCCCGCAGCGTATTGCCAGTGAAAAAGACACCAAGATCAAGCGTCTTGCCGGCAAGATTGATCGGGTCATCGTTGATTCGCCGTGCACCGGTTTTGGCACCCTGCGACGTAATCCAGACCTAAAATTCCGCCAGACCGAAGAAGGCTTGGCTGAACTCAATGTCAAACAAGCGTCAATACTGGCTGCGGCGGCAAAATTAGTCACGCCGGGTGGCCGCTTGGTCTATGCGACCTGCAGCGTACTGCTGGAAGAAAACGACCATATTATTGACGCCTTTTTGGCCAAACATGCCGACTTTGAAGTTGTGCCAATTGCACAGGTATTAAAGCGCTTAAAAATCGACATCAAACAATCCGATGACTTTTTGCGTTTGTCACCCAAGCAACACCATACCGATGGATTTTTTGCCGCGGTATTACAGCGCACCGCCAAGTAATTTTTTGGGGACGTCTGCTTCGCCATAATAGATTGGCCATATGATCGAAACCATGACTGAGTTATTCACCTCTCAACAGGGGCTGACCGAGCTCGGTATATTGGCGATCGCGTTCGGCATTGCCTGGCTTGCCAGCAACATCCTGCGTCAATGGTTCCCCGCAAATATCGAACCGGGATTTGCCAAATTTAGCGCCGGCAGTGGCCATCGCCTAATCTTGCCCTTGATTTTTCTGGCGCTGGTCTGGGTGGCCCGCTTGGTACTCGTCAAATTTCAGACGACACCGATCCTCAATATCGCCATCCCGCTCATCGGTGCATTCGCTGTGATTCGGCTGGCAGTTTATTTATTGCGGCACGTGATGCCACCGTCGAAGGTCCTCCAAGTATCGGAACGTGCCATTGTTTATGGCGTGTGGTTGATTTTTTTCCTGCATCTCACTGG
>JAYTBF010000397.1:0-2554 GCA_043737175.1 Burkholderiales bacterium | reverse complement strand
TTGTTGGCCTGTTTTCGGCTCTGATCGCCGGCGTTGTTTTTATGCCGGCATCAACGCTCGAAGCCACCATCAACCAACGTATGGTGAGCGCTGGTGCCGGTACCTTCAAAGTCAATGGCGGCACGATCTGGTCGGGTGCCGGCACATTCGTCATCAGCGGGCCGTTAAACAGCAACAACCGCCTCAGCCCATTAATCATTCCACTGCGCTGGTCGTTTGTCCCCAGTGGATTATTAACGCTGCGCTTGTCGTTTGATGTTGTCACCGATGGTCGTGCCATCAAAGGCTCGGCGCGTCTTGGTGCCGGTCACAACAGCATTAAAATCAGCGACGCCGATTTATCCAGCTCGTTGGAACTGATCGCTCGATTTAATCGCAATCTTGCCCTGCTGCGCCCGTCAGGTGACATCAGCATGCGCTCACAAAACGAAACACTCACGGTCAATTATGCCGCCCCCAATAAGGCGCACGGCAGCCTGCGGGTGGCGGCAACCAACGTGCGCCTGCTTTCCATTGGCGCCGATCGGTTTGGCAGTTATGAAGCAAAATTAAACTTTGACGGCCAAAGCATTCGTTACCAACTCGATAAATCGTCCGGCATGTTGATGCTCAAAGGCGACGGTGCGATTGAATTGGCCACGCCCAAAAAATTTCGCTATGTCGGTGTCGCCACCTTGTCGCGCGCCGCACCCTCCTGGTTACCGGCGGCACTGTTGCTGGTGAGCCGCCCCACGATGGATGGGCGCTTCAATATCAATTACCAGACCGGCTTTTAAATGCGCGCATCAAATGTCATCACCAACCCCGCCGCCAACTATCACGCACCCTGGTGGCTCGGCCGTGGCCAAATCGGTGCACATTTACAAACTGTCTATCCGGCGTTATTTGGCACCCGTCCAAACATTATTTACCAACGCGAACGCTGGGACACCACTCCACACGGCAAGGCCGATGGCGATTTTATCGACGTTGATCGGCTGGCCAGCACGGTTGACGCCAAACACCAACCGATGCTGGTGGTGTTCCATGGGCTGGAGGGAAGTTCGATCAGCCCTTATGCGCTCAATTTAATGGCCGAAGCGGCAGCGCGTGGCTGGCGTGGCCTGGTGCCCCATTTTCGTGGCTGTAGTGGTGAAATGAATCGATTGCCACGTGCCTACCATTCGGGTGACGCCACCGAAATTGACTGGATATTACGGCGGGTCAAGGCCGAAGCACCAGATGCGCCGGTCTATGTGGCGGCAATTTCACTTGGCGGCAACGCGACCATGAAATGGTTGGGCGAACAAGGTGACGATGCCAGCAAAATTGCCACCGCCGTGGCGGCCGTGTCTGCGCCACTGGATTTGATGGCTGCCGGGGCGGCCTTGGAGCAAGGCTTTTGCAAGGTTTATACCAGACGATTTTTGGCAACCATGAAACAAAAATCTCTCGCCAAACTCGACCACCATCCGGGCATTTTTTCGCGCGAAATTGCGGCGAACGCCCGGACCTTGCGCGAATTCGACAATGAAATTACCGCGCCGCTGCACGGATATCGCGACACCGATGATTATTGGACGCGTGGCTCGGCCAAACCGGGGCTGATTGATGTCAGGGTGCCATCCCTCCTGCTCAACGCCCGCAATGACCCATTTTTACCGGCAGCCGCCCTGCCCCGGGCCGCGGAAGTGTCAACCGCTGTGCATCTGGATTTTCCGCCACACGGCGGCCACGTTGGTTTTTTGAGCGGACGTTTTCCCGGACATGGCCAATGGATGTCGGCACGTGTATTGCGCTTTTTTGAGCAGGGTCGTTAATAATAGAGTGGCCGGCGATCTTGGCGCCAAAATTTTCTGCAGCAAATTTAAAATATCTCGGACTAATCTGTAACCATTTAGAAATCACATCATGACTTCCATTGCCACCGAAATTTTCAAAGCCTACGACATTCGCGGAATTGTCGATCAATCGCTCACCACTGATATCGTTGAACGTATCGGCAAAGCCTTGGGCTCCGAAGCAATCAATCGTGGCGGCACCGAAATTGTCATCGGTCGCGACGGTCGATTGTCCGGCCCGTCGTTATCCGCGGCATTGGCGTTTGGCATGCAGTCGACCGGCATCAACGTGATCGACATCGGCGTGGTGGCGACACCCATGGTGTATTACGCGGCAATCGAGCTTGGCGCGCGCTCGGGTGTGATGGTGACGGGCTCACACAACCCACCCAATTACAACGGCATCAAAATGGTCATCGAGGGTGAAACGCTCGCGCTGGATGCGATTCAGGTTTTGTTACGGCGCATTCAGGCCGATGATTTTGTGGTCGCGGCCAAACCGGGAAGTTATCGCACCCAATACATTAACGACGCCTATGTCGAGCGGATTGTAGGCGACGTTAAACTTAAACGAAAAATGAAAATTGTCATGGATTGTGGCAACGGTTCACCCGCCGTTGTTGCGAGCCAATTATTTTCAGCGTTGGGATGCGAAATTGTTCCACTGTATTGTGATGTCGATGGCACCTTTCCGAATCATCATCCCGACCCGTCCCGCCCGGAAAATTTACAAG
>JAYTBF010000396.1:0-6359 GCA_043737175.1 Burkholderiales bacterium | reverse complement strand
TCTGTTGCTGCCGGTGCACTGCTGGACAAATTATTCTCCGTGGCTACTTACTGCTGATTGTTTCGAACCGTCAAGAGTGCAACCACGACCAGGCAGAGGAAATGCGCCAATCCATGATCGATCCATTCGCTGCCACCCACCAATGGCACGATGGCAACCATCTCATTAGCTAGGTGGCGTACCACCCCTTGGTGGCCCGCCGTCGTTTTAGTCGGCGCGGTAGTTTGGCGCTTCCTTGGTAATTTGCACGTCGTGTACATGCGACTCGCGCATACCGGCAGAGGTGATTTCCACAAATTGTGCATGTTCATGCATGCGCTCAATAGTGGACGCGCCTACCAAGCCCATGGCGGCGCGCACGCCACCCATCAATTGCAAAATGATTGCCGTCACCGGGCCTTTGTATGGCACCCGTCCCTCGACGCCTTCCGGCACCAGTTTGTCGGCGTTGGAAATATTTTCCTGGAAATAACGGTCAGACGAGCCTTTTTGCATGGCGCCCAACGAGCCCATGCCACGATAACTCTTGTAGGAACGTCCCTGATACAACTCAATTTCACCGGGGGCTTCATCGGTGCCGGCAAATACCGAGCCCATCATGACCGCCGACGCACCGGCGGCAATTGCTTTCGCCACGTCACCGGAAAAACGGATGCCGCCATCGGCAATACAAGGAATATCCAGCTTTTCCAACGCCTTGGCCGCTTCCACCACGGCGGTGATTTGTGGCATGCCCACACCCGTCACAATTCGCGTCGTGCAAATTGATCCGGGTCCGACACCCACCTTGACACAGTCGGCACCATGATCCGCCAGCGCCTTGGCGCCATCACCCGTCGCCACATTGCCGCCGATCACACCCACGTTTGGAAACTTCACCTTCACCGCTTTGACCATGTCGAGCACACCCTGCGCATGACCATGCGAGGAATCCACCACTAAGCAATCGACACCCGCCTCGACTAACGCCGCCGCGCGCTCCAAATTATCACCACCGACGCCAATGCCGGCACCTACTCGCAAGCGACCATGTGCGTCTTTAGAAGCGTCAGGATGGTCTTTTGATTTCTGAATATCTTTTACGGTAATCAAACCAGCCAGCTCAAAAGCGTCATTCACCACCAAAACCCGCTCCAGACGATGCTTGTGGATGAGCGCCTGTGCCGAGTCAAGCGACGCGCCTTCCTTGACGGTAACCAATCGCTCGCGCGGCGTCATGATATTTTTGATCGGCTGATCGAGATTGGTCTCGAAGCGAATATCACGACTGGTGACAATGCCGACAACCTTGCCCTGATCAATCACCGGCAATCCGGAAATGCCGTGTTGTTTTTGCAGTTGAATTACATCGCGAACCAGCATGTCCGGGTGAATGACCAGAGGATCCTTCACCACGCCTGACTCGAAACGCTTGACCTTCGACACTTCCATCGCCTGGGCGATGATCGAGAAGTTTTTGTGAATAATGCCCAGGCCACCTTCCTGCGCCATGGCAATGGCCAAGCGTGATTCGGTTACGGTGTCCATTGCCGCTGAAATCAGCGGCAAATTCAAGGTAATCGACTTGGTCAGGCGGGTGGTAAGCGAAACGTCGCGTGGGTGGACGTTGGAATGGGCAGGGACGAGCAAAACGTCGTCGAAAGTGAGCGCTTTAGCAATGAGTTTCACGTTTCTAGCTCCGACAAAAACAGCATTATACGCAGGTCGGATTGGTCATGCGCTGTTTGGACGCTGCCAGCTCTCCGATAAAAGCCAAAACCTGTTTATTGGCGGGGCTTTCCACCCATTCATCAACTTACAAAATAGTTTTCCCAATCAGCTGCCATAAGTGACTATTTATTTGACTCAACAGCCAATTAACGCTAACTTAGCGAAACCAAACGAATAAAGACGTCTAAACTGTTGATGGCATTGATATTTTCCAACACAATTGCTATGTTTCATCGGTTCATCAGTCGATTTTTCACTGGCTTTTTGCGGGGCGGCGGATTGATCTTTCTAATGGCAACCTTAGCAGGTTGCGCCTTTAATCCGTTTCAACAACAACCGAATCCAAGCAACCTTGTCGTAAAAAACCCTACCGTGCCGTCGGCACCCACATCCCTCACCGAGCAAGCTGCTCAGACGTTAAAAATGGCCGAAGTGAGCGTACAAGCTGCACGGCAAACGCACACGTTGTGGTCTAGCGCGCTTCAACACCTTGGCCGTGCCCAACTGGCTGCGAAACTTTTTGACAGTCAAACAACAATGCAGCATGCTCAGGAAGTGATCAAGATTTGTTTGCACAGCGCTGCACAAGCCAATTCACCACGCGTCTCGTGGTAACAAAGCAACGGCATCAGGAGCCATCATGAAATCCCCCATTCAAATCATTATTGCCATTGCCGTTTTATTAGCGGCGGTCACCGTGACCGCGCAGGTTTACAAATGGGTCGACAAAGATGGCAAGGTCCAATACAGCGATATCCCACCACCTCCTAATGCCAAAGTCGACACACAAAAATTGAGCACCAAGTCGGCCTCAGGGCCGGCGGCACCAGAAAAAGCTCTGCCTGCCAACGCCAAGGACGCTACAAAAGACGACAAGGGCAAGGCTGCCACTAAAGGAGCGCCCAAATCACTGGCCGAGCGCGTCAAAGAGTCCGACAAAAAACGGGAAGAGGACGCCGCAGCAGCAAAAAAAGCCGCGGAGGATGAAAGGTATGCCAAAGCCACCGAGGCACGATGCAAGGATGCCAGCCGCTATTTGGCAGATCTGAGTTCCGGTCGACCTATTGGCGGCGCGGATGAAAAAGGCGAGCGAAAGTTACTTGACGATGATGCGCGTGCCGCCGAAATCGTCAGGGCGCGCGCTGCGATGACTGAGTCCTGCAAGAAATAAATCCGTCCGTTTGCGCCCTCCCGTCCGACGTGGCGGGTAAAGAGGCGGCACCGTCGGCTAAATTAACCGATCGATTTGACCTTTTTGGCGCTGACCCGTTTGCGGCGCGCCTCTTTGGGATCCGCCGTCAGGGCGCGGTATAACTCAATCCGGTCTTGATCACGCACCAGGAATGAATCCTGGCGGGCACGACCCCAAACCCCGTAACCGGTCAATTCTCCGGCGATTTCCGGCGGCAGGTCTGCCGAAGCACGCGCTGAATCCAAAATATCGCGAATGGTTGCACCCTGGATCATATCAACCGATATTTCGCCAGACGATTGTGGCCACGCCCATACCAATAAAACCGACATTTTCTTCACAGTGTTGTTTGCGGTGGTGCGATCAAAATTCGCGCCGGTTGAGCAAGCGCCAACGCCTCGGCACGCGCAGCAAACCGGTCAACAAATGTCTCTGCGATATTGGCCATGACCGGCCCAATCAGCCCTTCAACCACCGGGTTGGCAAATGCATAACGCAAATTAAATTCAACCTTGCAAGCGTCGTCTGCCAGCCCGATAAATTTCCAGGCGCCGCTCAGACTGTGAAACGGCCCATCAACCAACTCCAGGGTCATATCACTGGGATGAAACTTTTTGTTATAGGTGGTCAGGGCTTGAGACACACCCAAATAACGAATATGGATCGTTGCTTTGGTGTGATGTTGGTCGCGGGAATGCACCTGGGCCCCGCCACACCATGGCAAAAAATCCGCGTAAGACTCAACCGCGTCTACCAACTCAAACATGGACGCGGCCGAATACGGCAACAATACGGATTTAATAACCTCAGGCATGGTCATATTTTAGCTGTGTCATAGGCGCGCGCCGAAAAGGAGTCCAGACTCCGATAAAATGGCCACATGAGTATCGCTGAAAACAAAAAAGCATTTTTTGACTATTTTATTGAAGATCGCTACGAAGCCGGATTGGTACTGACCGGCTGGGAGGTCAAGGCGATTCGCGCCGGCCGCGCGCAGTTGAAGGAAGGTTATGTGGTCCTGCAAAAGGGCGAGTTCTTTTTGATCGGCTCACACATTTCTGCCCTGCCGGCCGCTTCGACGCATGTGATTCCCGACCCGGTGCGGTCACGAAAATTGTTGCTCAATCAAGACGAGATCAAGAAGTTAATCGCGAAGGTCGAACAACGCGGTTACACCCTGGTGCCGCTCAATTTGCACTACAAAGGGGGACTCATCAAACTCGAGATCGGCCTTGCCAAAGGCAAAAAGCAGCACGACAAACGCGACACCGAAAAAGAAAAAGACTGGAAGCGCGAGCAGGGTCAGATCATGAAAAAGATGGTCAGTTAACCATCGCCTCAACGGGTTTCGCCGATGCCGGTTTAACGGGCTGCGGCTCACAATAGGCCGCCAACAGCCCGGCTGAAATAATCATGAACCCGCCTATCCAATCTTGCATTCTTGAGATTTCGTTTGCCAAATAATGTGCGGCGATCGCCGCCACAATCAATTCAAACAACAATATAACGGCGGCGCGGTTGGCCGGCATTTTTGTCAGGCCAAATTGCATGGCCAGGCCGCTCGACATCAATACCACGCCAATAATTGCGATCAGCCAAAAGTGCGACAGCACCAAGGAAGGCCACATCGCAGCCGGTGTTTTGATCAACAAGAATGACACCGGCAGGGCGATGACCGCGACGCCAATCGCGCCTGCGAGAGTTTTTGCCTCCGGCGTGGCGCGGGTTTCGCGACGGACCAGCACATTACACAACGCAAATGTGATGCCGCCCAGCAACCCCAACCACTCATGGGCATTTCTAGGCATCGGCGCACCCAACTCCGGGCGCCATAACATCACCACGGCACCGGTCATCGCCAAGACCACTGTAAACGCGCCCAGCGGACTGATCCGTTCATTCAGCAACACCCGCGCAAACATGACCGTCCAAAGTGGTGCCATATAAAACAGCAACACCACGCGGACAACCTCCGCTTCCATGATCGCCACCAAATAAGCGACATTGGTAACACCCGCCGATAATCCGATTAAAAACAATGCCATGGGAAAACGCAAAAATTGTGGCCAGACATTACGAAACACAATGCTCATCAACAAAATCGCTATGAGGTAGGAGCAAAACGTGGCTACCGGTGCGGCCAGTCCGGCCGTTTCCATGAATCGATAGGGGTACCAAATAATTCCCCAGGTGGTGGCCGCAACCATAATGCCCAAAATAGGGGTCAGTGCAAAATGCGACCGAAACTTTACCGGAGCTAAAAAATCTGATTGTAGTGACAAGACTTTACCTCTAACAATTGGCATGGCAATCGGCCAAACTGGACGATTTCCTGTACGGCCAGAATGGTTTTTGTAATCAAAACCATATAATGACCAATCCAGCATTTTAACAATGTGAGACATCGTTCTAGAAACGTCCGACAAAAAACAAATTTGTCTGACACTAACGGCAAGTAATTTCGAACCGATTCTGCATTTAATATTGATTTTCGCCGATGGACACCTGATTTTGTCCGCCCGTACTGTTTATCCATCTCTACTCCAACCATCACTACCGAGCTCAACATGACCACGTCTCAAATTCAATCCGCCATCGATGCCGCTTGGGAAATTCGCGCCGAATTCAGCCCAGCCTCACATCCTGCCGACGTTCGCGCCCTGGTCGAAACCGTTATCTCCGACCTTAATGCCGGTCGAATTCGCGTGGCCGAAAAAATTGACGGCTCGTGGGTGACGCACCAATGGATCAAAAAAGCAGTCTTGCTATCGTTTCGCTTAAATGACAATGTGCCAATTCAAGCCGGAGATTTGGGATTTTTTGACAAAGTGCAGACCAAGTTTGCCAATTTGGACGCCGCTGCCATGCGCGCCACCGGAGTACGCGTGGTGCCACCCGCTGTGGCCAGACGCGGTGCCTTTATCGGCAAAAACGTGGTGCTGATGCCGTCATACGTCAATATTGGCGCCTACGTGGACGAAGGCAGCATGGTGGATACCTGGGCGACCGTGGGTTCGTGTGCGCAAATCGGCAAAAATGTGCATTTGAGTGGTGGGGTCGGTATTGGCGGCGTGTTGGAGCCGATTCAGGCCAACCCAACCATCATCGAAGACAACTGTTTTATCGGTGCGCGCTCCGAAGTGGTTGAAGGCGTCATTATTGGTGAAGGGTCGGTATTGTCGATGGGTGTTTATATTGGTCAATCAACCAAAATCTACAACCGTGAAACCGGCGAAGTTTTTTATGGCAAGGTTCCCCCCTATTCGGTGGTGGTCTCAGGTAATCTACCGTCTCAAGACGGCAAATACAGCTTGTACTGTGCTGTGATTGTCAAAACCGTCGATGCCAAGACGCGTTCGAAAACCGGCATTAACGAATTGTTGCGCACTTAAAGTTGATGGCCCCCATTACCGGCAACGGAACCCCGGCAGGAAACTGACTCAGGAGAAAAAATGGC
>JAYTBF010000395.1:0-6360 GCA_043737175.1 Burkholderiales bacterium | reverse complement strand
GCTATGCTGCTGGCGGTCGGATCGGCGCAGGCGCACGAGCTGTTTTTAAAACCGGACAACTATTTCCTGAAACCACATTCAAAGGAATTGCTGAAACTGGTCAACGGAACCTTTGATAAAAACTTGGCCATTGTTGCGCGTGCGCGCATGCAGGATGTGAGCATTGCGGCGGATGACAAGGTGTTCCATCCCCCGGCGACCGACTGGCACGATGCCGATGCGGCCTCCTACCTGACATTCACCACCGGCAAGGCTGGCACCCATGTCGCCGGTGTCTCGAGCCGGCCCGGCGTGCGGGCGCTGCCGGCGGCGGATTTCCGCGCCTTCATGAAACTTTATGGGGCGCTGGATGGCCTGGCGTCGTTCGACAGCGAAAGCAAGCTCGCCGCCGTGCGCCAACGCTCGGCGAAACATGTCAAGGCGGTTTTCCAGGTCGGCAATACCTACAGCACGGATTATTCCCGGCGACTTGGTTATCCGCTGGAGATCGTTCCGCAGAATAATCCCTTTGAGCTCAAACTGAATGAATCCTTGCGCTTCCAGGTTTTGCACAACGGCCAGCCGGTTGCGAATCATCTCGTTTATGTCAATCACGCCGGCTTCAACGAGGACGATGACGCCGAGCGGCGCGTCAACGCCCAAAAACTGCGCACCGACAAAAATGGTATGGCAAGTGTCAAGATCAGCAAAAAATCCGCCTGGTATATCGCGCTGATTCACGTGCATCCCGTCAAGGACGCGGACGCGGATTACGAAACCAATTGGGCCACGCTCACCTTTGAGATGAAGTAGGCAGGCCCCATGGATTGCTTACATGCGCGACCAACGAATCTGGAACTCGATCTCCTCTTCATCGGCGGACTTTTCATGTTCGACTGAAAAAGTGGCGCGCACCGGAACGTATACACGCTCCCCGGCAATCTGAATTTCGAACTGATCGCCATTTTCGATGGCATCGGCCAGGCGCCGTAATTTCGCCACAAATTCCTCATTCGAATAACTCTTTTCTATATCCCGTTCCGTTTTGATCGCCATCCGATTCACCTTTTAGTGTGTTGAGTGTTGTGTGTGGTGCGTGGTGCGTGGTGCGTGGTGCGTGGTGCGTGGTGCGTGGTGCGTGGTGCGTGGTGCGTGGTGCGTGGTGCGTGGTGCGAAATTGTAGGGTGGGCAAAGCCGCATTTGGCGTGCCCACGCAAACACCATCAACCGTGGGCAGATGAACCCTGCCCACCCTACCAATCCCAACCCTGTCATTCCGAACGGGTGAGGAATCTCATCCGGCGATATGGGGTGATATTAAATTAGGCGTTGCGTGTTGTCGGCGCTGCAATTGCCATACATTAACCCGCATATTTGACGGGTCGTGGCACGATTGGTTCAACCAGCTTCGCATATCCATCGATGGGGGTGTTATTTCCTGTTTTTCAAAATGTACCCTCCACATCGAACCATATCGAAGTACAATGGCGGCTGAATTTCTGCAACGATGCCACTTATCCCTTGATCCACCACATCATGTCGCCATGCGGTTAATTTTTACCCTCTTTTTGATTGTCTGGTTGCCGTTGCACGGCGTGAGCTTGGCGCGGGCGCACGCATCAGACCATGGGGGGTGTGGCACGCATCACAGTGAAGATTCCGCAGCCGCGACCCATACCTGCCACGACCACAGCGCAGGTAGCCACCGCGTCAGCCACGCGCCTGCGGATACCGATTCAACCTCCGGCAACAGCTCGACCGACAATGGCGCGCACTGCTCGGCCTGCCATCTCAGCTTCGCCAATTATCTGGCCAGTGAAATTGTTGTGCCATCCTATGATGCAGGCTTGGATAAATTTTCATCTTTTGCCTCGACCATCCATAGTCGTTTCGTTTCGGTTCCCGAACGTATTCCCGTCGCCCGCATGTAGTTCCCTTTCCGGGCGCGTCTGCTGACGGGCGTTCCAATTGGGTCGGCGTCAACATTGTGTTGATCTGAATTTTTACATGTCGCGATCCGCGGCGTGTTGATTCATTCATCGCGTTGCTGCGCCACCCATCACCGCCACCCCGCAGGCCCGCCCCTTGTCTGGTTTACCATGCACGGGAGTTCATTATGCAAAAACACATTCGCATCGTTGGCGTTTTTATTGCGCTGCTGCTTGCGCTGAAACACGCGTCGGCGCAATCCATTAAAGACGCCGTTGACGCCGCATGGCAACGCAGTCCGCAGGGACAATCAGCAGCAGCACGATCCGCAGAATCACAAGCGCGTATCAACGCTGCGGACCGCTGGTTTGCCGCGCCGCCCGCGTTATCGATTGGCCAGCGTACCGGCCGCTCCATCAACAACAACGGCGGGCGCGAAAACGAACTGGAAATATCGTTGCCGATCCGCGCCTGGAACGGCCGCGCAACCGACCAAGCGCTCGCCGCTGCCGAGCACGCACAATCATTAACCAGCCTGCAATACGCGAAATGGCGGCTGGCCGGTGAGGTGCGTGAGGCCTACTGGAATACCCGCCTTGCAGAAATTGAGCGTGCGTTGGCGTTGCAAAAAGCGCGGTCGGCCACGCGCATTGCCGATGACGTGGCGCGGCGGGTGACGACGGGTGAGCTTGCGCGTATTGACCAGAATCGCGCCGAAGCCGAACGTGATGCAGCAGAAATTGCCGGTGTGGAAGCGACCATCAAGGCGCGCCACGCCACGCAGGTGTTCACATTGTTGACGGATTTGCCGGTTGGTGTGGCGATCACCGAAACCGTGCACGCCGGCGGCGTTGATTGGCAGAGCCACCCGGCCTACGCCAATCAGCGTGATACCGTCCACGTCGTCCGGGCACGGGCGGATCAGGCCGCCAGCGTTACCCGCGACCCGCTGGAATTCACCGTCACCACCAGCCGTGAGCGCGCTGACATTGCCGAGCCCTTCAAATCAACAGCACGCGTTGGCATTCGTATTCCCTTTGCCACCGCGACCCGCAATCAACCGCGCATCACCGAGGCCATCGCGGCGCGTGTTGAAGCCGAGGCGTATTTGCCGCTGATCGAACAACGCCTGCGCGCCGAATATGCCGCGGCACAGGATGCGCTGGACGGCTGGCAATCGCTGGCGACACCGGCTGCACGCCGCGCCGCGCGAGCGCGTGACACCGCCGCACTTGTTGAAAAATCATTCCAACTCGGCGAGACCGATTTACCCACCCGGCTGCGCGCCGAGAACGAACACTTCGAGGCCGAACGTGCCGCCGCACGCGCCGGCATCGAACTCACCCGCGCCATTTCCAATTTGAATCAATCATCCGGATTATTGCCATGAGCAAAATATTATTGCTGTTGTTGGTCTGCTTCACTGTTCCGGCAACAGCCGGCCCCGGCCCGGCCGGCCACTCACACGAGGTTGCGGCCACCACCACCGGCACCGCCGCACCACGGTTTGCCATCACCACCGATTTATTTGAAGTCGTCGGCATTCTTGCCGGCAAGGAGTTGGCGGTGTTTGTTGATCGCTTCGCCACCAATGTGCCGGTGGTTGATGCCAGCGTTGAATTGGAAAGCGGGTCATTCAAAGCCAAGGGTGTGCTGCACAAGGATCTGGGTGATTTTGTATTCCCTGCGGACGTGTTCGCCAAGCCCGGCAGCTACCCGCTGGTGCTGACCATCACCACAGGCGACGACGTCGATATCATTGCGGCGAATTTGCTGGTACCCGACCCGCATGCCGGCGATGGCCACGATGGCAAAACATGGTTGAGCACACGCAATGTGTTGATTGCCGCTGTCGCGCTGTTGTTGGTGATCGGTGGGGTGGTGTGGCGATTCAAAACGCGCACACAAAATAAATACGGCAAGATGGGGGCCAGTCATGTTTAAGTCTTTGTTGCGTGTCACGCTGTTATTACTCATCACCACCAATGTGATTGCCGGGCCCGGCCACGATCATGGTGATGCCCCGGCCACGGCCGCCAGCAACGCGCCCCGCCGTGCTCCCGATGGTAGCGTGTTTTTGCCCAAGCCGTCCCAGCGCCAATTGGCGATTCGCAGCATCGAAGCAAAAACCACCAAAGAGCCACGCACCATTGAATTGCCAGGTCGGGTGGTGATCGACCCGGCCACCGGCGGTCGGGTGCAATCCACACAGGCGGGACGTTTACAGCCCGGCCCCAATGGCATGCCACAGCCGGGACAAAAAGTCGCGCGCGGTGCGGTGCTGGCCTATGTGTTGCCGTCGGTGGGATTACTTGAGTCGGCCAATCAGCGTGCCTATGCGGCGGAGATTTCCGCCCAACTGGAATCGGCGAAAAAGCGTCTCGCCCGTTTACAACAACTCGAAGGCACGGTTCCGCAACGCGAAATTGACGACGCCACCATCACCCTCGCCAGTCTCGAGGTGCGTGCCGCCAGCGTCGGCAACAGCTTGTCGGCGCGCGAAGCATTGCTGGCACCGGTGAGTGGTGTGGTGGCGGGTGTCGCCGCCAACGCCATCGCCGGTCAGGTGGTCGACGCCCGTGAAGTGTTATTTGAAATTACCGATCCCAATACCATCACCATTGAGGCCACCGCCTTTGATTCCGCCACCGCTGCCGATGTTGCTGGTGGTGCGGTTGCCATTGGTGGAAAATCGATTACGCTGAAATTTGTTGGTGCCTCGCGCAGCCTGCGTGAAGGGCACCTGCCCCTTATGTTTCGGGCATCTTCAGTCAAAAATGCCGCAAACGGCAAGCCTGGCGGGCAGTTTGCCAATTTTGGCAGCGTCGCCATCGGTGAATCGGTCAAGGTCGCGGTGCACTCCAAATCGACCCTTGACGGGATCGCCATTCCGTCCGGCGCGTTGGTCAAAAATCCGTCGAATCAAGATATTGTCTGGGTAGTCGAACGCCCCGAACACTTTGTGCCGCGCGTGGTGCGTATCGCGCCACTGGACGGCAGCCGGGTGCTGGTGGTGTCCGGATTACAAGCCGGCGAACGCGTGGTGACCGACGGTGCGCCGTTGGTCAATCAGGTTCGTTAAGGAATCACCCATCATGATTTCAGCGATCCTCGGCAGCAGCCTCAAGCACCGTCTATTTGTCCTCGCCGTGGCGGCGGTGATGATGGCCTATGGTGCCATGACCCTCACTAAAATGCAGATCGATGTTTTTCCGGATCTGAACAAACCCACCGTGACCCTGATCACCGAAGCCGGCGGCATGGCACCGGAAGAAGTCGAGCAACTCATTACCTTCCCGCTGGAAACCGCCATGAACGGCATGCCTGGTGTCGAGGTGGTGCGTTCCACCTCTGGCGCCGGTCTGTCGTTTATTTATATCACCTTCAGTTGGTCAACCGATGTCTACCGCGCGCGCCAACTGGTGACCGAACGTTTGTCGCTGGTGAAGGAGCAAATGCCGCCCGGCATCAGCCCGACCATGGGGCCGGTGTCGTCGATCATGGGCGAAATCATGTTGATCGCGGTGCCGATTAACAACAATGCGGACGCGACGACAATCTCGCCGATGGCGGTGCGCGAGTATGCCGACTTTGTGTTGCGGCCACGACTGTTGACCATCCCCGGCATCGCGCAGGTGATTCCCATCGGCGGCGAAGTGCGCCAATATCAGGTGCAGCCCGATACCGCCCGCATGTCGGCGCTGGGGGTGACGCTGGATGATTTGGAGTCGGCGTTGCGGGGTTTTTCGGCCAACACCAGCGGCGGTTTTCTGGAGCTCAATGCACGCGAATATTTGATTCGCCATATCGGCCGCACCGCCCGCCTCGAGGACTTGCAGCGGGTGGCGGTGGCGGTACACAACGGCCAGCCAATCGCTTTGAATCAAGTCGCCACGGTAAGCTTTGCCGCCGCCATCAAACGCGGCGATGCCGGCCTCAACGGCGCACCGGCGGTGATTCTCAGCGTGCAAAAACAACCGACCGGTGACACCGTCAAGATCACCCGGCAAATTGAGGACGCCTTGATTGGTTTGGAGAAATCGTTGCCCGCCGGCATGGACAAACCACGCGTCACCTTTCGCCAGGCCGACTTCATTGAGGCATCAACCGGCAATCTCAAAGGCAAGCTGGTGCTGGCGAGTATCGTTGTGGCACTGGTGCTGTTTGCGTTTTTGATGAACTGGCAGGCCACCCTGATTTCACTGACCGCGATTCCGGTGTCACTGCTGACCACGGTGCTGGTGTTTGAGTATTTTGGTTTTTCAATCAACACCATGACCTTGGGCGGGCTCGCCATTGCCATTGGTGAGCTGGTCGATGATGCGGTGGTGGGCGTGGAGAATGTATTGCGTCGCCTGAAAGAGGCACGCGCCAACAACAACACCATCAGCGGCACCGCGCTGGTGCAGCTCATCATCAAGGCCACACTGGAAGTGCGCTCGGCCATTGTTT
>JAYTBF010000394.1:0-6366 GCA_043737175.1 Burkholderiales bacterium | reverse complement strand
CGATGGTCAACAACTCACCATCCGGACCGACCCCAAGGGGCCGAACAACATGAAAGGCATTGCCAAAATCCATGGCCGGCACCCATTGTCCGGCACATTTGGGCAGATCCGCACACGCCAGCGCAGCATAGTTGGTGCTCACCCAACCGCCGAGCACGATTTGCGCGAACAGTGTTAACGCCGCAACGATGGCAAATATTCGCAAACCGCAGGAGGCAATTATACGCTCGCCCAATTTCCCGCTTCCCGGCTGTCTGGCCAGCAACCACGCAAGCAACGCCAAAATGATCACGCCGCCCAACAGATGGGCTGTCACAATCGCCGGCTTGAGCAACATCGTCACGGTCCAGGCTCCCAACGCGGCCTGGAAAATAACCGCACCGGCAATGACCGTCGGCAGCAGCGGATTCTGCTCGAACCTGCGGCGGTTACGCCATGCGGCAAAAAATATTGCCGCGATCATTGCGCCCACGACCATTGCCAGATAACGATGTCCCATTTCTTTCCATGCTTTTGCCATGGTGACCGAGCCACCTGGTTGAACGGACTCGGCATTGCGGATTTCGTCAGCAGAATGATGCGGCGTGAGATTACCATAACAGCCGGGCCAATCCGGGCATCCCAACCCGGCATCCGATAGGCGAACAAAGGCACCTAGAATGATCAGGAAAAATGTCACGACAGTGGTCACCGCAATCAGTCGCCGATAGCGTTCAACATCCCGCCTGACCCACCAAAATGCCCCGACGATCATCACAAGGGTGATCAAGCCGATTACCCCATGTTCGAATGCAGTCATCTTCTATTTGCCCTCAAAATCTTTGCCAAGCTGCGACGCCTTCAGAACCCGTCTAAAGTCGGCGGCGACGTTTTTAATATCGTCGCTTGCTTTGTATCGCATAAACAGATTACCCATGGGGTCAACCGCGTAAATGTAGCCGCGGCCCGATGTTGTGTCGTCCTTTTCACGGGGCAATTGCGCCAACCATGCCAAGCCCCCCTTCGTAACAAAAGCGGTGCCCGCAAAGTCCTGCTGCAATTGCGCACTTGGGACCACCCCGTCGTCAATCAAGAATACCCGCGCCACCCGATTCAAATCTTTGTTTAAGATCAGTCGCGCCTGACGCATGGTGTAGAGTTTTTTGGAACATTCAGCATCACATGATCCGCTATCTCGCATCACCATCAACCATTTGCCTCGAAGCGATTTTTCCCCGGCGGCCTCTGGCGCATCTTTTCCATCCATCAATTCAAATTTGACCATCGGCATGGCAACAACCGGTGTAATCAATTCACCAAGGTTGTTTGTGATTTTTGGTTTCCAGAAGAAAAACGCCAAGTAAGAGGCGGTGATCGGCAACGCAAACAAAATGAACATCAATACAAACTTTGTTTTTGCGGATAAGGAGAAACTGAATTTCATAGTGGACTTGAATTGATTATTTAGACGGACGGATAATTTTAAAATTGAGAATCAACCACAACAGGACGACGGTGGCCGCGAGAGAGTACCAGGTCAACATGTACTCAGTATGTTTTTCGACACGCGCATCCGGTCGCTCGTGCAAGGCAACAAGTCCGGCATTGGTGGGGTTGGCCAACAATACCAGCGGCAACACTTCGCGCCCGGTTTTTGCTTGATAACGCTCAATGGTGATGTTTTGCCAAACCTGCCCGTTCACGGTTTCTAAAACACGCTCAACTGCTTGCGGGCCACTACTCCGGGACGACTCTGGGAAAATTTTTCCCAACTCAAGAAATCGACTGGTTGGACTGACCAACATTCCGACCACCTCAATCACGCCATGCGGAATGGGCACCGTCGGCGGCAGCGGATAGGTTGCGCCGCGCCCGACAAATCCCCGGTTCACCAGTACAATTTTCTTGCTCGACAATAGTTGCAGCGGTGTAAACACATGGTAACCAACAGTTGTGCCTTGAAACTTGTTATCAACAAAAAATTGCCCTGCTGCATCATATTCTCCGATCGCCACCCCGTGACGAAAATATTGATCCGCGTTTATCATGGTCGCGAAATCAATCTTAAGCAGGGGCATGCGCACCCGCTCATCGAATTTTTCCTGCAGCGCGCGCTTTTCATCTGCCCTACCCTGCTGCCAGGTTGCCAAATATAAAGTCAGCCCAACGGCGATCACCGCGGCAAGGGTTGGCAACAGCCGCGGCTTGAACAAAAAACGGGAACGGAGGAGATGGGCCACAACAAGCGACATGGAATTAGACAAATTTCGTGCATGGATAATGACGATCGAGGCAAAACAGATATTTTCAGTTCGACCAGACGATCAACTAAAATCTAGTTCTGATTTAGACCGCCTCAATCAAATTTGGTTGGCGATCACTGATTTTGAAAGGTGAGTTTATGAAGTATTTGATGGTTTTTCTCCTGGCGCTGGTTGTAATCAGCCTATTTACCGGCCTTTATTTCATGTACAAAAATAAAGGTGATCCCAACCGCATGGTGAACGCGCTGAAATTTCGCGTCGCATTTTCCATTCTTGCGTTCCTGGTTGCCATTGGCGGGTTTGTGTTTGGCTGGTTCCCGCGTAGTTAATAGTACTGCCGATGGTGTGCCAAGAGGAATTCATCCCATCAAAGAAAAGGCCGCCGATGTTTCCAAGGCGGCCTTTTTTATGCGGTCAGCGTTTAAACCAACACGTAAACAAATATAAACAGCCCCAACCAGACCACGTCCACAAAGTGCCAGTACCAAGCGACCGCTTCAAAACCAAAATGGCTTTCAGGTTTGAAATGGCCCTTCACGCACCGGAACAAAATCACCGTGAGCATGATTACACCCAAGGTGACGTGAAATCCGTGGAACCCAGTCAACAAGAAAAACGTCGAGCCAAAAACGCCGGAAGTTAATTTAAGGTTGAGATCCTGATAGGCGTGCACATACTCATAAATTTGAAATCCAAGGAAAACAACGCCTAGCGCAATCGTTGCGACCAGTCCCCAAATCAATCCGCTGCGTTTATTGGCAAGCAGCGCGTGATGTGCGTAAGTAATCGTCACACCGGACGCAAGCAATAACGCGGTATTGAGCGCCGGAATTCCCCAAGCGCCCATGGTTTGAAACACCAACGCAGGATCTTGCTCAAAGTACGGCCCCAGCGTCGGCCACTTGGCAGCATAACCTTGCCACAAAAATGCATTATCCGCGTCACCCAGCCAAGGAATGGAAAAGGCGCGGGCGTAATAGAGGGCACCAAAAAACGCCGCAAAAAACATCACTTCAGAGAAAATAAACCAGCCCATGCTCCAACGAAACGAGGCATCAACCTGTTTGTTGTACATGCCGGCTTCACTTTCAGTGATGACGGTGCCAAACCAGCCAAACAGCATATAAAGCAGAATGGCAAAGCCAATGATCTGGCTGACACCGCCCCATGGTTGAATTTGATTCATCCACATCACCGTTCCGGCACCCAGGAACAACAGGGCGATGGAACCAACCAATGGCCATTTGGATGGGGGGGCGAAATAATAACCACCAACTGCTGTATTTTCTGAACTCACAATACTCTCCAAAATTTCAAACCGCTGCGACCCGCTGCCTATTTAGCAGTAATGATCCGCACCAGCATAAACAATGTCAAAACAAAAATCAGGGCGCCAAAAATACCAATCACGACTACATGCCAAACATTTAAATTTTCTTGATCGTCGTGATATCCCTTATTACTGCGGATACCCAAGAAGCCCCACAAAACTGCCTTGAGCGTATTCCAAAATTTCATACCAATTACGACTTCTTCGCCTCATTGGTTACGTCGTGAAACGTATATGACAAGGTGATGGTGCCAATTTCAACCGGCAATTTCGGAGAAACATAAAACGTTACCGGCATGTCGCGTGTTTCACCAGCTGCCAGAGTTTGGTTGGAAAAACAAAAACACTCAATTTTGCTGAAGTAAATTCCACCCTCCGTCGGCGCAAAACTTGGCGATGCACGGCCAGTCGTTGCATACGGCAAAGTATTGGTCACCCGGTAATTAACAGTAACAATTGCCCCCGGATGTATATCAATATGTTTTTCAACCGCCGCAAACGTCCATGCAAACTTCTTGTTCACGTTTGCGTCAAAATCAACCTTGACCAATCGCGAACGATCCACCTGGGAGTTTTGTGCAATTGCCCGCGTTGCCGTGATCCCCAAAACTTCACAAATTTGCCGGTATAACGGCACCATTGCCGCGGAAAAAGCCAACATTAACAGCACAATCAGCAACAACTTCGCCAACGTCTGACGCGAAGCCTGTTGGCGCTCCGAATCGGTGGGCACCACGTCATCCACATAAAACGCACCGGTGTCGTTTGCAGCCATCACCAGACTTTTGCAAATTTTAATACGGTCAAAACAAACACCAGCGCCACAAAAGCGACCAGCAACCAGGCGGTGATCATTTTGCCGCGGCCATTGGTCGTGCTTGTTGCGACGGGAGCTTTCTCAATCATTAAAAATTCCCGCCGATCAATGTCCAGCCATCTTCACACCGCGCAAATCTGGCGGTGTTTCGAAGGTGTGATACGGCACGGGAGAAGGCAGGTGTGTCCATTCAAGCGAATCAGCCGATTCCCACTGTTTTTGTTCGGCCTTTTTGCCCGAACGAATACACGAGACAACGGCATAGACAAACAACAACTGGCTGAATCCCAAAACAAACGCGCCAATGGTGGAAATCTGATTCCAATCGGCAAACTGCAAGGCGTAATCCGGGATGCGACGCGGCATGCCCGCCAGACCGAGGAAATGTTGCGGGAAGAATGTCACGTTAAACGAAATTGCCGACAACCAGAAGTGCCACTTACCGAGGGTCTCGTTGTACATCCGGCCGGTCCATTTTGGCAGCCAAAAATACACGCCGGCCATCAACGCCCAAATTGCTCCGGGGAACAGTACATAGTGGAAATGAGCCACCACGTAGTAAGTGTTGTGCAAGGTAATGTCAACCGGCACAATCGCCAGCACCAAGCCGGAAAAACCGCCGAGCGTAAACATACACAGGAAGCCGATGGCAAACAACATCGGTGTTTCAAAAGTCATCGACCCGCGCCACATGGTGGCCATCCAGTTGAAAATTTTCACACCGGTCGGTACAGCGATCAACATGGTGGCATACATAAAGAAGAGCTGCCCTGCCGCCGGCATACCAACGGTAAACATGTGATGTCCCCATACAATAAACGACAATATCGCAATGGACGCGGTGGCATACACCATCGAAGCATAACCAAACAACGGCTTACGGGCAAAGGTCGGGATGATTTGTGACATGATGCCGAAGGCCGGCAAGATCAAGATATAGACCTCTGGATGACCAAAGAACCAGAAGATGTGCATGAACATTGTTGGGTCACCACCACCGGCCGCGTTAAAAAAGGCGGTGCCAAAATGGCGATCGGTCAACAACATGGTGATACAGCCAGCCAATACCGGCATCACGGCGATGATCAGGTAGGCGGTAATCAACCAGGTCCAGACAAACATCGGCATGCGCATCAATGTCATGCCCGGCGCACGCAAATTCAGAATGGTGGTGATGATATTGATCGAACCCATGATCGACGAGGCGCCGAGAATATGAATCGCCAAAATCGTCATATCCACACCAATGCCGCCCTGAGTGACCAAGGGAGGATAAAGCGTCCATCCTGATGACGCGGCGCCCCCGGGCACAAAAAACGATGCCATCAATAAAATGGTGGCGGGAATCAACAACCAGAACGACCAGTTATTCAAGCGCGGAAACGCCATATCGGCGGTGCCAATTTGCATCGGAATCAGCCAATTTGCGAAGCCGACAAATGCCGGCATGACCGCGCCGAAAATCATCACCAGCGCATGTACCGTCGTCAGCGAATTGAAAAATTCAGGCTGAACAATTTGCAGGCCCGGCTGAAATAATTCAGCGCGAATAAGCAACGCCATCGCGCCGCCAACAAAAAACATGACCAAAGAGAACCATAAATACATCGAACCGATGTCTTTATGGTTGGTGGTGGTGAAAATTCGTGTCCATGGGCCCGGGCCATGATGATCATGTGCGTCGTGTCCGGCGTGGCTTGGGTCATGTGTTGTTGCTGATGCCATGTTGCTCTCCTGAAACTATTTTTGGTTCGGCCCCAGATCGTACGGGCGGCCGGATTTCAATCAATCAAACGGATAAAGTCGGACGCTAGGACTTGCGTTTTGCTTTGATGTCCGCCGGCTGCACAACCTTGCCCGTGCTGTTGTCCCACGAATTTTTGGTGTAGGTCATCACAGCGGCAATTTCGGTATCGGACAGGCGGGCAAAAGAGGCCATTGCAGTATTCGCCTTGCCATTGAGCAAAATGTCGATC
>JAYTBF010000393.1:0-6371 GCA_043737175.1 Burkholderiales bacterium | reverse complement strand
TCATGCCTCCCAACAATAAAACCACCGCCACGCCTGATCGTCACACCGACGCCAATCAGCATATTGCTGCCTGGCAATGTCTGTCCACCTCGAAACGACCGCGTATTTTGCTGGTCAGCCACGATATGGGAGGAGGGGTCGAGCGGCATATTCTTGATTTGGCCAGTCTGCTTGCGTCCCGTTTCGAAGTGCTGGTATTACGACCCGCCGGTCATTTCGCCGTCAAACTCGAGTGGCTCAATCCCACCCCCCCCACACCCCCCACGCCTGGTTCTAAATCCGATGTCACTTGGTGCGTTTGGTTTACGATCCCGTCGCAATGGGTGGAATTGATCACTTGTTTGCAATCTCTGGCCGTTGTCAGGGTTCATTTTCATCATTTACACGGCCTGCCGGAAAAAGTTCGTGAACTGCCTGCTGATCTGGCGGTGCCGTACGACGTCACGTTGCATGATCATTGGCCACTCACGCCGGATTACCATTTGCCCGCAGGGGGCGTGGTGGATAGTGGGACTGTTGGTACAGGTGAACTTGGTGCATGGCGTAAATCGGTAGGCCAATTCCTCAAGAGTGCGGCAAGAGTTTTTGCGCCATCCCAATATTTGATCAAACAGATTCTGGCTGTTCATCCAAACTTAAAGCTGACGTTGTGGCCGCACCCATCATTATCGTCGGTGTTACCAACGCCACCAATCAAGGTCGCCGTGTTGGGTCGGATGTCGCCCGGCAAGGGACTCGATGTGGTCATTGCCTGTGCGGCATATGCCAGCGAACATCATCTGCCCATTTACTTTCGCATCATCGGCCCGACCACGGAGCCGATCCCGTCGTTTCCGGTGCTGCCGCTGGATGCAACCGGTAGTTATCACGATGACGATTTGGCGGCGCTGATTGGCATCGAAAAACCGGACGTGGTATTTTTCCCGGCGCAGGTGCCGGAGAGTTTTTCCTACACACTCGGCACGGCCCTTGATGCTGGATTGCCCATAGTGGCGTCCCGATTGGGTGCATTCACCGAACGCTTGACAGACGTCGCCCATGCTCGTTTGCTCGCTTGGGACACCGCGCCGCAGCAGTGGTGCGAAGCGTTGATCGCCATAGCCGCGACCACGCCGGTGGCAACAGGCGCAGATAAAAAAGGTCAACCCGACACGGGTATTACCAGCTACGTTGAGATGATAACCGTTGGCGCCACACCGCCACAACATCACAACATCACCCCACCACGCGAGAGCGCCTATTACCCGGTGAAACATCTGGGCGAGACCGATGCGCTGTCGATGGCCGACCTCTATCGGTATGGTGTCGATTGTGGGCAGCAAGAAGCGCGCATTGAATTAAAACGCCGCAGTGTCGAGGCGGATGCCGAGTTGGCAGCGTTGGAAGCGCGTCGATTGGTGTTGGAGAGTGAACTCAGCGCGGCGGGTGAGGAGCTGAACACAGTTGCGCAAGCGCTGAATCACGAAATGTCGATGACACGCGAATTGACCGATCAAAATATGCAAATGGCCGATCACATCATGCGGCTGGATGCACAGATTGTCGAAAATCAGGCCGACTTTACCCATGTGCTGGCAAGCACCCGTGAAACCCTCGAGCACGAACGTGACGCGGCGCGTGAAGCCTTCACGCAAATTTCCAATTCGACCTCCTGGAAACTTTCCGCGCCTATTCGAATGGTAATGCAGGCAATAAAACAGACCTTGCACATCGGCCGTACCGCCGCCAACAACGGTAAGGCGTTGCCACATCGTATGGCGGTGGCCAAACAAATCTTGCGCGAGCAGGGCGCGGTCGCCCTCGGCAAACGCGTACACGAAAAACTGGTGCGCAAGGCTGATGAGACAGTAAAACTGAAGCCACTTTACCTTCAGGAAAAAATGATAGAACCGCTGGTGATCACCACCAGCAGGACCCCGCAGGTTTCGATCATCATTCCGGTTTATGGTCAGCACGTCATGACCTATACCTGCTTAAAAAGCATTCAAGCTACCTGCGCTGATGAATCCATCGAAGTGATTGTGATTGATGATTGTTCGCCCGAGCCTGCCAGTGACGCACTGATGCCGGTGAGTGGAATCAAGATCGTGCGCAACGACACCAATCTCGGCTTTTTAAGAAACTGCAATAAAGCGGCCGCCATGGCGCGCGGCGAGTTCGTGTTGATTCTCAACAATGACATTATTGTCACTGACGGTTGGCTCAGGGCCATGCGTGATGTTTGGGCCGGGCGGGCCGATGTCGGGTTGGTGGGTGCCAAACTCATCTATCCAAACGGCCAATTGCAAGAGGCGGGTGGCATTGTCTGGCGCGACGGTTCGGCGTGGAACTGGGGACGTAATCAGGACGCCAGCAAGCCGGCCTACAACTATTTGCGGGAAGTGGATTACACCTCCGGTGCGTGTTTATTGCTGAAGCGTGAATTTTGGAACCAGTTGGGCGGCTTTGACGAACGTTACGCACCGGCCTACTACGAAGATACCGATCTGGCATTTCGTGTACGCGAAGCGGGCAAAAAAGTGTTTTATCAGCCACGCGCGGTGGTGGTGCACTTCGAAGGCCAAAGTTCGGGCACCGACCTCACACAGGGCATCAAAAAATACCAGGTGATCAACCAGCAGACCTTTTTGGCGCGCTGGCGCAATGTACTCGCCAAACATCGCATCAACGGCCTGATGCCACAGCTTGAGCGAGACCGTTACGCCAAACGGCGCGTGCTGGTGGTGGATGCTTGTATGCTCACGCCGGATCAGGATTCAGGCAGTCTGCGTATGTTTGAAATGCTTGGACTGATGGCCAGAATGGGCGCAAAAGTCACGTTTTTGGCGGACAACCTTGAGTACCGGGAACCGTACGTGACGCAAATTCAAGCGCTGGGAGTGGAAGTGATTTACCACCCGGTTGAATCCAACGTCGCTCGCTTTTTGGAGCGTCACGCCGCTGAATACGAAGTGATATTTCTGTCGCGTGCCACGGTCGCGGTCAAACACGTTGATACGGTGAAGCGCGCGGCACCGCGTGCACGCTTGATTTTTGACACGGTTGATTTACATTTCCTACGCCAAGAACGCGAAGCAGAGCTGGCCAATGACGGCATCATGCGTACCGCGGCGGCGCGCATGAAAATGCAAGAGCTCGAAATCATGGCCAAAGCCGATCTAACCCTGGTCGTCAGTCCGCTCGAAGAAAAACTACTCGCGGAAATAGCGCCCGAAGTTCGCGTCAACATTTTGTCGAATATTCACGTCAATATGCCCGGGCCGAAGTCATTTGCCGAGCGCCAAGGGGTGGTCTTTATCGGCGGCTTCCGACATCCGCCCAATCTCGATGCGATCACCTGGTACGTGGACAATGTGTTGCCGATTCTGCGTGCAAAAAACGCCAATATTGTCACCACGGTGATTGGCAGCAATGCGCCACCCGGCCTGCAAAAATTTGCCGCCAAAGATTTTGTCATTGCCGGATTTGTACCCGATGTCGGCCCGTATTATGACAATTCAAGACTGTCTATTTCACCGCTGCGTTATGGTGCGGGCGTCAAAGGCAAGGTCAATATCGCGATGCAGTATGGCGTGCCGGTGATTGCCACCTCACCATCGGTGGAGGGTATGTATTTGCGTGATAAAGAAGATGTGTTGCGTGCCGACACGGCCGAAGAATTCGCCGATGCCATCATTCATGCCAATAACGACGAGGCATTGTGGGGCAAGCTTCGCGCCAATGGCTTGGCAAATATTGACCGCTATTTTTCCCGCGCGACCGCGGCGCAAACCCTGTCGGGCTTATTGGAAATTGAGACGTAGCTGTTGCCAATAAAAGGAGCTGTGTTATTGGCGGTACGGCAGGGAGTCCCCCGGCCATGTTTCCACCCCTTGATCGATGCCGGGGCTGGCCATGCCGGGCAGGCGGGATGGTACGCCTTCAAGCGCACTTTCCACCGCCTTCCACACCGGCTCGACACCAATTTCGATCATGGAAACTTGGTCTCGACAGCGCGGGTCAGCGAGAGGATGGTCAATTGCTGAAAATGCCGGATGGCCAAGTGGTTTGTAGAGGGCGCTCGGAATCGTCGGGTGATACATCACCACCATCGGTTGTTTGAGTGCACTGTAAAGGTGGGTCGGGCCGGTATCGATACCCACATATAAATTGAGGTGCGACATGATCGCCGCCGACTCACGAAGAGTTGTTTGACCGGCAAAACTCAACACGCGGCCCCGTAACGATCGTTCCAGTTCGGCAATACGTTCCTGATCATCGGCCGCGCCAAAACAAACAAAACGTGCATCTGGATAGTGTTGCACGATGCGCAGGCCCAGCTCGATAAATCGGCTGATCGGCCAATCGCGCCACGCCTTGGTGGCAAAACTGGCCACTTGAAAGCCAACCTTGGGCAGATTATTCGAAGCACCCAACATACCATACAGCCGCGCTGCGGCGGCCTCGCGTTCGGCAGCAGTCACGACGTAATCAAGCTCGTAACCCTGGGTGGGGATGCCGACCGCTTGTGCCATGGATAAAAACCAGGCCACGGCGTGAATGCTGTTTTGTGGTGGCGCATCAAACGCCATCAATAGTTTTTTATTAAGACGAGTGCTTTGCTGTTGTTCTGCGATCACGTTTCGGGCCTTGCGGCAGGCATACCCGACCAGGGCACGGTCCTGCCCCCACACAAACGCGTAGTCGTATTCTGGTTCGGAAAACACATCGACCCAACCACGATGCCAGGCACTTTTTTTGCTGATGCAGCCCACCTTGGACAGATACGGCAGATTTTCCAGCACCGTGTAACGTGCCGGATGTCCCAGACAAGTGATTTCCGCATTTGGAAAAAACGCCGCGATGGCACGAATCGCCGGGGTGGCCAGCAGTGTGTCGCCGATGCGCGTGACGTTAATAATCAACACCCGTTTGGCATTCGCGGCATCGGCATGAGAGATCACAGGTGGGGAACCGTTCATGGCAATTGTTTGCGCAAGGTATCGAGCTGACTGAGTGAAATTTGCAAAAACAGCAGTTGCAATACTTGTTCCGCCAATTGGTGACGTCCTTTCCGGTACAGGCTGACTAGCTCGGCGGTCGATCGTGCGTTGATCTGCCCGTCACTCACCGCCTCAAGTAAGGCCGGCATCGGTTCGAGCCGGTCGGCCAGATCTGTTTTCAGCCAGGTATTTAACGGCGGGTTAAAGCCTTTTTTCTTGGCATCAAACAAATTAAATTGATTAAGCTGCGGCATGGCTTTCTTAAATAATAATTTTGCAGGTTGGGTAAAGCGTTGTGAATCCGGCATGCTTGCGGCCAATTCCACCCAGCGATGATCCAACAAAGGGGCACGTAATTCCAGTCCGTGTGCCATCGTACATAAATCGCCCTTGCGCAATATGTATTCCGGTAAATAATTCTGCAAATCGATATCCAGCAACTCTCTAAGCGGGGAGCGCGTTTTGGCGCTATTTTGTCCCAATCCCCGCCAATACACTAGACTTTTGTTTTTGGTTGTGGGCTGCAATGCACCGCGTTGCGACGGCGTAAAACCGGAAAAACGCAGGCTGTAAGCATGCCACCAATCCATACGCGCTTCGTCAACAAATTTTGTGCTGCGACTGCCACCCACATCCCGCACGCTTGACCAGCTGTTGTTACCGGCAAGAAAGGTGCGCCGCCATGATGTTTTCAGATGTTTTTCAAAACGTTTATAACCAGCAAAAATTTCGTCACCACCGTCGCCGCCCAGCACCACTTTGACGTGTTTACTGGTGTCCCGCGCCAAGTACCAGGTTGGAATCGCTGATGGATCGGCAAACGGTTCATCCAAATCGGCGATGATCTGATCAATCTCGTCGCGGATGGTTTGTGGAATGACGATGGTCAAATTCGGAAAACCGAGCGTCTCGGCAATTTGTTTGGCGCGTGGGGACTCATCCATATCAGCGTCGGCAAATCCTGCGGTAAAGGATTGCAACTGCTGATGTCCGGATGCCGCCAGCCTTGATGCCACCGTTGAGGAGTCGATGCCTGACGACAAGAAAACCCCCAACGGGCGATCAGCGACAGTGCGCATGGCGATCGCGGCATCGAGTGTCGCGAGCCATTTGTCGTCCGCCACAATGGCCGGATGTACGGTGGTGGGCGGTTGCCAATAACATTCCGTCACGACGTTGCGGGTCTGCAAATCAAACTGCAGCCAATGGGCATTGGGCAGACGGTTAATGTTGGCGAATACAGTGCGCGGTGCGGGAATATAACGATGCGCCAAATAAGCGTCAATGGCATGTGGATTCCATTCACGTTTGCTCTTGGGCACAAACGGCAACACCGATCGCACGGTCGAACCAAACGCCAGATTGCCATCGATGAGTGAATACACCATC
>JAYTBF010000392.1:0-6384 GCA_043737175.1 Burkholderiales bacterium | reverse complement strand
GTCCGCAACTCATTGGTGAGTCGGCGCCCATTGTCCGCGCCCGCGAAATGATCGCCAAACTTGCGCGTAGTCAGGCCCCCGTTTATATCGCCGGGGAGTCAGGCACCGGCAAGGAGGTGGCGGCGCGATTGATTCACAATAATAGCGCCCGCCGTGATGCACAATTTGTTGCCGTCAATTGCGGTGCAATCCCGGAAAATTTGATGGAGAGTGAATTTTTTGGTTATCGCAAGGGTGCATTCACCGGTGCCGACGCCGATCGGGACGGGTATTTGCAGGCCGCGGATGGTGGCACCCTGTTTCTGGACGAAGTTGGTGACCTGCCGTTGCTGATGCAGGTTAAGTTGCTGCGGGTGATTCAAGAGAAAAAAGTTCGACGCGTAGGCGACACCGCCGAAAAGGCCATCGACTTTCGAATCATCAGCGCGACTCATAAAAATCTGTCGGAAAAAGTGCTGGGGGGGGAGTTCCGGCAGGATTTGTTTTATCGCCTGAACGTCATCGAATTAAAAATGCCACCGCTACGGGAGATTCCCGAAGATGTGCCCCTGTTGATCAATGCTCTGATCGCCCGCCTGCAATCCGGAGCAATTACCGGCGGCAAGACGCCGCCGCTGACGAAAGCGGCGCACGACGCCCTGGCAAATTATGACTATCCCGGCAATGTTCGCGAGCTGGAGAATATTTTGGAGCGCGCTATCGCCCTTTCTGACGGCGAAAAAATCGGCAAGGATGACCTCTACTTAACCGAGGACAATGGCAGCGTCCCGGAATCGATGGCGGCGGGCCAACGCACACAACCACTACATGAATTTCTGGATGTGATCGAACGCGAGCAAATCCTCAAAGCCTTGGAACAAACCCGCTTTAACAAAACCCAGGCGGCGAAAATTCTTGGCATTACCTTCCGGTCGTTGCGGTACCGATTGGACCGGCTCGGAATCGAGTAAGCGGCCTGACGACGGACGCGCGCAGCAATATAAATTGATTAGCCGCTGTAACGAATCAAAATGACGTCGGCGCCACGATCGCGAAGTGGAATCAGACTTTGATATTCCGGCGAGTCATACCAACCCTTGGCGTCGGCGTCATTCGGAAAATGCAAGGTCACCACGTGTTCTAACGGAATGACGTCGGCCAGATGACCGCCGGCCACCATCTGGCCTTTTGTGCCTCGAAATAGAACTTCCCCGCCATATCGATGAACGGTCGCCGCGACCAGGTTCACGTATTCGTTCCAGGCCACCAGATCTTTCACCCGGATCAGCCCAACGTAGTAGGCACCGCTCAAAATCGCCCCAAATTAGTTACCGCTTTTGGGCTGCATGTCAACATTACAAACATGGACAACTCACGTTTCGTCATAGGGAGGATCCGGATTTTCAGCATAATGGAATAGCGCCCGCTGATATTTTGCCGTCTGTGGATCGGCACTGTGTTCCGCCACGTGTTTTAACAGCAGTTGCAGCGCGCGCCTATGGTCACCGAGGTTGTGTAATGCCATTGCCAGGAAAACCGCGTACTCATGCGCCTGCGGAAATTCAGCCATGCCGCGCTCGAGCGTTCGTACCGCATCGGCATATTGCTCCATACAACGATAGGAGCTGCCCAAACCAAGCAGGGCAGCGCGCCGATTTTCGCCTGCCAGACCAATTGCAAGCGCGTTTTCGTAAAATGGAATCGCGTCTGCTGGCAACCCTTGCGTGTCATAGGTACAAGCAATTTCAAATTGCAGGACGGCATCATCCGGTGCGAGTTTCTCAACGTCCAGCAATACTGCCAGCGCTTCTGTGTGCTGGCCATCGGTACGCAGCAACACCGCCCGTGTAATTTCGTCGTTGATACTCATAAATTTTGCAAGGTGCTGCGAAGTCCCTAGGTGTTTTGAACGACAATCTTGGGGAACACATGCGAGCGGTCTTGAGACTGTTTGGCAATTTTGGCCGCGCACTTGTGGGCGATATCGCGATAAATTCGCGCAGCCTGACCGTCCGGATCCGACACAACAGTCGGCTTACCACTGTCGGCCATTTCCCGAATTTTGATGTCGAGGGGCAAAGAGCCCAACAAGTCGACGTTGTAGTCCTTGGACATACGCCCGCCCCCACCCTCGCCAAATATATGCTCGGCATGTCCGCAATTCGAACAAGTATGCATTGCCATATTTTCAACAATACCAATGATCGGAACGCCGACTTTTTCAAACATTTTTAAACCCTTGCGGGCGTCGAGCAGGGCAATGTCTTGCGGTGTGGTCACAATCACGGCGCCGGTAACCGGAACTTTTTGCGCCAGTGTTAACTGAATGTCGCCGGTACCGGGCGGCAAATCAATCACCAAATAGTCCAGATTGTTCCATTGGGTTTCGTTCAAGAGCTGTTCTAACGCCTGCGTGACCATCGGGCCACGCCAGACCATTGGAGTCTCCGGGTCAATCAAAAAACCAACACTCATCGCCTGAATTCCGTGCCCTTCCATCGGCTGCATTGACTTGCCATCTTTGGATTGTGGGCGTCCGGTTATGCCCAGCATGGTTGGTTGCGATGGACCATATATATCGGCATCCAACATACCAACTACCGCCCCTTCGGCGGCCAGTGCCAGCGCCAGATTCACAGCGGTAGTTGATTTACCCACGCCACCCTTACCGGACGCAACGGCAATGATGTTCTTGATGTTCGGGTTTAACTTCACACCGCGTTGAACACTGTGTGAGACGATTTTGGAATAGACGTTTACCGATACGTTGCCTACCCCCTCGATTTTTTTCAGCCGGTCAATCACGGCCTTGCGAATGACCTCGGTGACACTCTTGCCAGGGTATCCGAGCACAATTTCGAGTGACACATCGTTGCCGTCCAAAACAATGTTTTTCGCAGATTTACCGTCAACATAATTTTCTTCGGTAATCGGGTCGATCAACTCACGCAGCGCATTTTTGATCGTGTCGGTGGTTATGCTCATGGTATGCCCCAATTTTTCAGTTATCACTATTTTATCGACAATCACCACCATTCCCTGCCGAAATGACCCCTTCCGCTTTATATCTTTGTATGAGTGGGCTTGTTACAATGTCGGCTTAACAATCATGCCCCTGCAACGACTGCGCAATGCGGTTGATTTTGCACTTTGACACGCCACATACCATGCAACGCAAACTATTTGTCACTACCGCCTTACCCTACGCCAACGGCGGATTCCATATTGGCCATATGATGGAATACATTCAGGCTGATATTTGGGTGCGTTTCCAACGTATGCGCGGTCATCAAGTGCATTTTGTCTGTGCAGACGACGCGCATGGCGCGCCGATCATGCTCAACGCAGAAAAACAGGGTATTACACCGGAGCAGCTGGTTGCCGCCGTTGCCGCCGAACATATTGCCCAGTGGCCGCAATTTCATATCAGTTTTGACTACTGGCACTCAACGCATTCGCCGGAAAATGTTGCGCTGTCACACGAAATCTACCAGCGACTCAAGGCAAACAAACTGATCGTCAGCAAAGAAATCGAGCAGTTTTATGACCCGGTCAAGGGCATGTTTTTGGCGGATCGTTTTATCAAGGGTGAATGCCCCAAATGTGGCGCCAAGGACCAACATGGCGACTCCTGTGAGGTGTGTGGCGCGGTTTATACCCCTGTTGAGCTCAAGTCCCCCTATTCGGTTTTGACCGGTGCAAAGCCGGTGATGAAAAAATCCGAGCACTTGTTTTTTAAGTTGTCGGATAAGAAGTGCATCACCTTTTTGGAAAAGTGGGTGGCGGAAACGCCGATTCAATCCGAGGTAAAAAATAAACTGGCTGAGTGGCTGGGTGACGGTGGGAAAAATCTGCACGATTGGGATATTTCCCGGGACGCGCCCTATTTCGGTATTGAAATCCCGGGTTCGCCGGGCAAATATTTTTATGTCTGGCTGGACGCACCCATTGGTTATCTGGCCAGTCTTAAAGCTTACTTCGCCTCAGGTGGTGCAGCGGCGAATGGTGAACCACGGGATTTTGATTCGTTTTTAGGCGATGACAAAGTTGAGCAATATCATTTTATTGGCAAGGATATTGTTTATTTTCATACGCTGTTTTGGCCGGCCATGCTTCACTTTGCCGGACGCAAGGTGCCGAACAATGTTTTTGTTCACGGCTTTCTACAGGTCACCGGTGAAAAATTATCCAAGTCGCGCGGTTTTGGTCCTACGCCAACCAAATACCTCGCACTGGGACTCAACACCGAATGGTTGCGGTATTACATCGCGGCCAAATTGAACGACCGCGTCGAGGATATCGATTTCAGCCCGGATGATTTTATTGCCCGGGTGAATGCCGACCTGATTGGCAAGTACATCAATATCGCCAGTCGTGCCGCCGGTTTCCTGCACAAGAAATTTGACGGAGTATTGCTTGGTGTCAGCAGCAAACATCCGGTTCTGAATGCAATCATTAATTCGTCCGAAGAAATTGCCACGCTTTATGACGGGCGCGAATTTGGCAAAGCAGTCCGGCGCATCATGGATCTGGCCGATCAAGTGAATCTTTTTGTTGATTCCGAAAAACCGTGGGCATTGGCGAAGGATGATGCCAACAACGCTGCATTACATGCGAGCTGCTCGATTATTCTCAACGCGTTTCATTTGTTGACCGCGTTGCTGACACCGATTCTGCCAAAGCTCGCCGATGAAGCCGCTGCATTTCTCAACATAAAAGGTTATGATTGGGCTGAGTCAAAAAAATTACTGCCCGCCGGTCATCAAATCAAACCCTATAAACATTTAATGTCGCGAATCGATCCAAAACAAATTGATGCATTGCTGGACGCGCCGCAAGCAGCGACTCCGGCTGACATTAAGCCGGAAAAAGTGGGCAAGGCGGGTGCCAAGAATGATGCCAAATTAGCAGTGGCGCCGGCAAACGACGAACCGGCGACGATCGCCGAATTCGCGTTGCAGCCGGTGGAGTCGCCTAAACCGATCGTCATCCAGCCGATCGGGGAAACCATTTCAATTGACGATTTTGGTCGCATTGACCTCAGGGTCGCAAAAATTCTTGACGCCGAATTTGTGCAGGAGGCCGACAAGTTGTTGCGGCTAACGCTTGATCTTGGCATTGAACAGCGCCAAGTGTTTGCCGGCATTCGCTCGGCGTACAACCCCAAGGATTTGGTCGGTCGGTTAACCGTCATGGTTGCCAATTTGGCGCCTCGTAAAATGCGCTTTGGTGAATCACAAGGCATGGTATTGGCAGCTGGTGACGGCATCGGCATTTATTTGTTGAGTCCGGATTCCGGTGCGATACCAGGAATGCGCATCAAATAGTCCCAGCTCGAATCCTGCACCGGGTTCACGCCTATCGCCAACCAATGGTGTGCTCCAATCGTCATTCATGACCGCTACTTTGCCGCCACCCTATTCGCTTGACCGCGCGATTCTGGAAACAGAAGTTCGCATCGACACCTATCGCGCCTCCGGTCCCGGTGGCCAGCACGTTAACAAGACCAATTCGGCAATTCGCCTGACGCACCTGCCGTCTGGTGTGGTGGTGATTGCACAGGATTCGTCATCACAATTTCGCAACAAGGAAACCGCATTTGAAAGATTGATCGAGCGACTGATCAAAAAAAACCATGTGCCCAAAAAACGGCTGGCAACCAAGCCATCGCGCGCGGCACGAGAAAAACGAATAGTGGCAAAGAAAACACGCGCAGTTGTAAAAACTACCCGCAGCAAAAAGGTAATGGTGGACGATTGAATACCATCACCGTCAACCTGATTATCACCGGCCGGGTTCAGGGTGTCGGATACCGCGAATCCATGCGTATGGTTGCGCAGGCACTCGACGTCACCGGTTGGGTTCGAAACTGCGCAGATGGTAGTGTTGAAGCCACAGTTCAGGGCGAGGAACTCGCGGTCGAACGATTGATCGCTTGGTGCCACAACGGCCCACCCGGTGCTAATGTTCAATTTGTCCAGGCTGATCTAACGGATTCAGCGGACGCATTCATTGCCTTTTCCAGATTGCCCAACGCCGACTAGTCGGCAACAACTTCATGCGACGCGGCGGTGAATGCGCCGGTCGGCTAGCCGAAATTCCAGAAATGGCGCAGAATCGGCCGCACCCCTCGCCGCATCGACGTTTATTTGGGCAACATGAAATCGCATTCCATTCCAAAAACGATTAATCGAATTCGCAAAATTGTCCTGAATGAAACCGGGCAAGATTTGTCACGGCACGCCTTGCGCGAAATAGAGGTTGAGTTGGTCGCCACGGATGTCAACAAAACTGGAGACGACAATGCTGAATTTCAATCCCGCGAAGTGACCATTCTGCTTGCCGACTTGCGCGGATTTACCGCGCTTGCCTCTGAACATCCGTCTGGTACGGTTATTCAAATGC
>JAYTBF010000391.1:0-6386 GCA_043737175.1 Burkholderiales bacterium | reverse complement strand
AGACAAAGCCTTGGAAGAGCAGCTACTGGCCGGTTGCATCGATTCTACATCGAGGTTGTTTTGGGTCGCCACCGCAAAACTATGACTTGCCGCCGCCTGATAAGCGCCGTGTCACGGCGTCAATCATCCATTCATTGAGGCTGATGCCGGCGGATTTGGCGGCGATCAACGCCAGCGCATGGGTTTCCGGTGGCAGTCGCAGCAGCACTTTGCCGGCGACTTGTTTTTGCGGGGTGATGCCCGCCTCGTGGCATACCGACAAATAGTGATCAATGGCGAAGGTAAAGTCGCCGCGCAATTCATCCACGCTGGCACCATAAAATGAAATCGGTTCAGTCAGGCCGAGCACGTTGCCGGAAAAGACCCCGTCACGCTCGTCAAAATCAATGCGTGCCACGTAGCCCCGATATCGCATGGTATTTTTGGTTGATGGCATGGGATGGAATGGCTGTAGTTGTGGAGTCGGGATGGTTGTTGAGCAAGTTGAACTGGGGCAGCGCCCCAATCATACGTCTGATGCAAGTAAATAATGATATCAAAAATTGATATTGCCAGATTTTTTTTATTTTCCGGTCGCCATGCATCGCGGTTCAAGGCTGGGCGGGCATGCTTTTTTTTGAAAATTATTGTTTGTATTCAACATGTTGAATGGTGTCGCCTAGGGTTCGCCGATCTTCCATTCAATCTGCCGAGAAGCCATGGGAAGCCTGTTCTTATTAAGGCTTTTCCGTTTAGAATCAAACGCTTTAATGCAAAGCTCGCTACGTTTTTTCGCAGTGCATTGCTCGTTGGACCTAAAAATAATGCGCTGAGTTGGGTTGGACCGATCTAAATTAATTTGGTCGACGCACCCCACGCCGTTATCGCAGGTGGCGGATCTCGCAGCGAGTTCGAAAAATAAAGGACAGAAAATGTCATCCCGCCCGACCACGCCTGACTTGAAGCCGCAAGCCAATCGGCTGCGCCCGAAGTATTACGATCTTAATTTGCTCAACCTGCCTGTTCCCGGCCTAGTGTCCATTTTTCATCGCGTCACCGGCGTGGTGATGTTCCTGTTTTTGATTCCACTGCTGTTGGCTGCTTTGCAGGGCAGCCTGGCGTCCGGAACCAGTTTCGCCACTTGGCAGGGATATTTTGCGCATCCAATCGCGAAATTAATTGTCATCGGATTCATTTGGTCGTTTATGCACCATTTATTTGCCGGTATTCGTTACCTACTACTCGATTTGCATATTGGCATTGCGTTGCAGCCGGCCCGACTGTCGGCCAAATTGGTATTGGTCGCCGGTCTGGTCAGTACGCTGATCATTGCCGCCAGAATTTGGTAGGGAAAAAATTATGGTCAATAAACAACCTGTAGGCGCGCATTACGGCTGGAAAGACTGGCTGATTCAGCGTGTGACCGCCGTGATCATGCTGGTTTTCAGCGTGCTGATTGTTGGTTTTTTTATGGTGCACGGTACCGTCAGTTATGCCGAATGGAAACAATTGTTCAGCAGTGAATTGGTGCGTATTTTGGCGCTGATGTTTTTGTTATCGATTAATTATCACGCCTGGATTGGTATGCGCGATGTGCTGATGGATTACGTCAAGCCGTTGTGGATGCGCTTGTTGTTGCAGGTGCTGGTTCTTTTGTTTCTGATTGGATGCTCGATCTGGTCAGTTTCTATCCTGTGGGGCAACTAGAAAATGGCGACATCTTCATCAGCGGATTTACCCGTGCGCAAATTTGACGCAGTGGTCGTCGGTGCCGGTGGTTCCGGTCTGCGCGCGGCGTTGCAGCTCTCCAATGCAGGATTAAAAGTGGCGGTGTTGTCGAAAGTATTTCCGACGCGCTCACACACGGTCGCCGCGCAGGGTGGTGTTGGTGCCGCCCTCGGCAATATGGGCGAAGACAATTGGCACTGGCATATGTATGACACCATCAAGGGCTCCGATTGGCTGGGTGATCAAGATGCGATTGAGTTCATGTGTAAAAGCGCGCCCGACGCGGTGATCGAGCTTGAACATTTTGGTATGCCGTTTGATCGCAACGACGACGGCACCATTTATCAGCGACCGTTTGGCGGCCACACCCAAAATTTTGGCGAAAAAGCGGTGCAACGTTCGTGTGCCGCCGCCGACCGCACCGGTCACGCCATGTTGCACACTCTGTATCAGCGTAATTTATTTGCCAACACCCAATTTTTTGTCGAATGGATGGCACTCGATTTGATTCGCGACGACGACGGTAATGTTTTAGGTGTTACCGCGATGGAAATGGAAACCGGCGAATCGATGATTTTTCACGCCAAGGCGACTCTGTTCGCCACTGGTGGTGCCGGGCGCATTTATGCGTCGTCGACCAACGCATTTATCAACACTGGTGATGGTTTGGGGATGGCGGCGCGTGCCGGCATTCCGCTTGAAGACATGGAGTTCTGGCAGTTTCATCCCACTGGTGTGGCTGGTGCCGGTGTGCTCATCACCGAAGGTGTGCGTGGTGAGGGCGGTATTTTGCTGAACGGTGAGGGCGAACGATTTATGGAGCGGTATGCGCCGACCATGAAAGATTTGGCGTCGCGCGACGTGGTGGCGCGTGCCATGGCAACCGAAATCAAGGAAGGCCGTGGTGCCGGGCCGGACAAGGATTACATTCTGCTCAAGCTCGATCATCTCGGACCGGAGGTGATCAACAAACGCCTGCCGGGCATTCGTGAAATTGCACTGACCTTTGGCAATGTTGATTGCGCCAAAGATCCGATCCCGGTGGTGCCAACCTGTCACTACCAAATGGGTGGCATTCCGACCAATTATCTGGGTGAAGTGGTGGTGCCAAAAGATGGCAACCCGAATAGTGTGGTGAATGGTTTTTATGCCGCCGGTGAGTGTGGTTGCGCGTCCATTCACGGTGCCAATCGCCTCGGCACCAATTCGCTTACTGATTTGTTGGTGATGGGCAAGTCGGCTGGTGACTCCATGATCAAATTTATCAGCGAAAACAAGCAACACAAACCGTTGCCTGCCCATGCCGGTGAATTGTCGATAGCGCGTCTTGCCAAACTCGACGCTCAGACCGGTGGTGAATCGGTGCATGCAGTGGGTGAAGCGATGCGTCAATCCATGCAGGCGCATTGTGGTGTGTTTCGTTTTCCAGACATGTTGATTGCCGGTGTTGAGAAAATAAAACAAATCGCCGAACGGGCGCAGAAGCTCGAAATCAAAGATAAGTCCAAGGTGTTCAACACCGCACGTATCGAAGCCTTGGAATTGCAAAACCTGATCGAAGTGGCAGTCTCGACCATGGTGTCAGCCGAAGCACGCAGGGAAACCCGTGGCGCGCATGACCGCGCCGATTGCCACGACCGTCCCGGTTTTACCGCCGGACGCGATGATGCCAATTGGTTAAAACACACGCTTTGGTACAAGCAAGGTAATAAGCTTGATTACAAGCCGGTGAATTTGACGCCGCTGACGGTGGAGTCGTTTGCCCCCAAAGCGCGTGTGTACTGATGCGTAAAGAAGTGAACAAGTGAACAAGTGAACAAGTGAACAAGTGAATAAGTAAATAAGTGAAGCAGTGGAGCAGTGGAGCAGTGAAGATGTGCAGAAGTGAATAAGTGAAGGCGAAAGTATGGTCACAGAAGGACGAGCTTTTGTTCACCTGTTCACCCGTTCACCTGTTCACCCAAGAGTTCTTTTCACCTGTTCACCCGTTCACCTATTCACCCAAACGATTCCTTACCCGTTCACCTGTAAGTAACCAACAGCAAAAAAAATGACTCACCCTAATTTCTGACAGGCCTTAAATGAAATTTCAAATCCTGCGCTTTGATCCCGATACCGATAAAAAACCGTACTTTAAAGAGTACGACATCAAACTCGCGCCGACCGACCGGATGTTGCTTGATGCCTTGATTCGCATCAAATCCATTGACGATACCCTGGCGTTGCGCCGCTCCTGCCGCGAAGGCGTGTGTGGCTCGGACGCCATGAATATCAACGGCAAAAATGGTCTGGCCTGTATCACCAAAATCAGCGAACTCAAAGAGCCGGTGGTGTTAAAACCACTGCCGGGATTGCCAATCATTCGCGATTTGATCGTTGATATGACGCAGTTCTTTAAACAATACGAATCCATCAAACCGTTTGTGATCAACAACAGCCCTCCGCCTGAGAAAGAGCGTTTGCAATCGCCGACCGAGCGGCTTGAGTTGGACGGATTGTACGAGTGTATTTTGTGCGCTTGTTGTTCTACTTCGTGCCCGTCGTTTTGGTGGAACCCGGACAAATTTGTCGGCCCGGCGGGGTTGTTGGCGGCGTATCGATTTATCGCCGACACCCGCGATGAAGCCGCCAATGAGCGCCTCGACAATCTCGAAGACCCGTACCGGTTGTTCCGTTGTCACACCATCATGAATTGTGTGGATGTCTGCCCGAAGGGATTAAACCCGTCGTTGGCGATTGGCAAGATCAAAGAGATGTTGGTTAAGCGCGCGGTCTGAGAAC
The DNA here is from genome assembly GCA_043737175.1 of Burkholderiales bacterium. GTDB lineage: Bacteria > Pseudomonadota > Gammaproteobacteria > Burkholderiales > Usitatibacteraceae > UKL13-2. Next base: position 1,898 of record JAYTBF010000391.1, on the reverse strand, counting down.
GGTAACGATGGTCAGCGCGCTCGAAATTGACCCACGTTCTTACGACCGCATTCGATGGCGGGCGCGACGCGGATTGCTGGAAAATGATATTTTGCTGGCGCGTTTTTTTGAATTGGAATTGATGGCGCTTTCAGCGGACGAATTGCAGCAGCTTGACGCCCTGTTGCAGCTTGGTGACAACGAGTTGCTGGATATTTTGATGGGCCGCAAATTGTGCGGCGTGACTGCATTGCAACCGATTGCCGCGCGCATCGTGGCGGCATCAGCGGGAAAGTTGAACAGTATTGCGCAGGGCGGGCAGGGGTGACGCCGGCAGTTGGGTCTGGCAGGCTGCGGAAACATAAATAATCAAACGTATCGGGAGAAAAACAATGGACGCGATGACACCAAAAGGCAAGGCAGTTCTTAACTATGCGGACGGCAAATCGGTTGATCTGCCGGTTTACGGCGGTGCGCACGGCCCGGATGTGATCGACATCCGCAAGCTCTACGGCCAGACCGGAATGTTCACCTATGACCCCGGTTTTTTATCGACTTCGTCGTGTAATTCGTCGATCACCTTCATCGACGGCGACAAGGGCGAATTGTTATATCGCGGTTATCCGATCGAACAGCTCGCCAACAAGTGCAATTTCATGCAGGTGTGTTATTTGCTGCTGAATGGTGAATTGCCCAATGCCGAACAGGACAAGGATTTTGTGGCGCGGGTGATCAATCACACCATGGTGCATGAACAAATGCAGTTTTTCCTGCGCGGCTTTCGGCGCGATGCCCATCCGATGGCGGTGATGACCGGGCTGGTCGGCGCGATGTCGGCGTTTTACCCCGACTCCATGAATCTGCACGACAAGGCGCAACGTGATATTTCAGCAATTCGCCTGATTGCAAAATTACCGACCTTGACGGCGCTGGCCTACAAATACACCATCGGCCAGCCGACCATTTATCCGCGCAATGATCTGGGGTATACCGCCAATTTCATGCGCATGATGTTTGCCGTGCCGGCCGAGGACTACAAGGTCAACGAGGTGTTGGTGCGCGCGCTTGACCGGATTTTTATTCTGCATGCCGACCACGAACAAAATGCCTCGACCTCCACCGTGCGTTTGTGCGCTTCGTCCGGCACCAATCCGTTTGCCGCCGTGGCCGCCGGTGTGGCGTGTTTGTGGGGACCGGCACATGGCGGGGCCAACGAGGCCGCGCTGAATATGCTGTATGACATCCAGCGTAACGGCGGCGTCGAAAAAATCGGCGAATTCATTAACCAGGTGAAAGACAAAAATTCGAGCGTGAAGCTGATGGGATTCGGCCATCGGGTGTACAAAAATTACGATCCCCGCGCCAAGCTGATGCGCGAAACCTGCCATGAAGTGTTGACCGAACTCGGCTTGCAGGATGACCCCTTGTTCAAACTGGCGATGGCGCTGGAAAAAATCGCCCTGGAAGACGATTATTTTGTGTCGCGCAAGTTGTACCCGAATGTCGATTTTTATTCGGGCATTGTGCAAAAGGCGATTGGTATTCCGGTGCCGCTGTTCACGGCGATTTTTGCGCTGGCCAGAACGGTGGGCTGGATTGCGCAGTTGAACGAAATGATCGCCGATCCTGAATACAAAATTGGTCGTCCGCGCCAGTTGTATGTGGGTTCGACGCGGCGGGATGTGAAGTAAGTGATGTGCGTCGCAATGGATCGTGGCCAGCCGGATTTTCGTTTTACTTTTTTGAGGAATTCGATATGAAGTCGAAGTTAATGGGTAGTCTATCCGCAGTGGTGCTGGCAGTTGGAGTTGTGATGCTGGCGCTTCCGCCATCGCTGATGGCGCAATCAGGAACGAAGAGTTTTCGGTCGCTAGATCAGGTTGATCTCCCACCGATTGCCCAGAGGAAGGTGTTAGGCA
>JAYTBF010000390.1:0-6390 GCA_043737175.1 Burkholderiales bacterium | reverse complement strand
CTTTTAACGATGTCACGGGTGATGAGTTTTGGTGCCGCTGCACCGGGAATCAAAACGGTACCAATCAGCAAATCCGCCCTTGCCGCGTAGTGGGCAATATTGGCGCTGTTGGAAAACACCGTGCGCACCCGACCGCCAAATTCCACGGCGACCCGTTTGAGAACATCGGCACTGCGATCCAGCACCGTCACGTCGGCGCCCATACCCAGCGCAATAATCGCCGCGTGTGTTCCGGAAACCCCGCCACCCAAAATAACCACTTCCGCTGGTGCCACACCCGGCACACCACCGAGCAGCACACCACGGCCACCGGCTGATGCTTCGAGTGCACGCGCACCCACCTGTGGCGCCAGTCGTCCGGCCACTTCCGACATCGGCGTCAGCAGCGGCAACGCGCCGCGCGCCGACGTCACTGTTTCGTAGGCGATACAAATCGCTTTGGAGGCAATCAGGTCCTGGGTTTGTTCGGCGTCGGGCGCCAGGTGTAGGTAGGTGAACAAGACCTGATCGGCGCGCAGTTTTTTGCGCTCAACCGCCAGCGGTTCTTTCACCTTCACAATCATATCGGCGCGCGCAAATATTTCATCGGCGCTCGCCACCATTTCGGCACCGGCGGCAAGGTACTCTTCGTCCGGCAGGCCCGCGCCCACACCCGCGCCCTTTTCAATCAACACTTGATGGCCGCGTGCCACCAGTTCATAAACCGCACCGGGAATCATCCCCACGCGGCGTTCGTTGTCTTTTAGTTCTTTGGGCGTGCCAACAATCATGAGTCTCTCCTGAAGAATGGGCTGCGTCATTCTCCAACAAAAATTGACGCAAATGAAAAACATAAAACTCATTGGTTGGTGCGCGTTACCAGCCATTTTTGCCTGAAAAATCGCGCCAATAGGATACTTTTGCATTCCATGACGTGAAAAACATGCCGACAAAAAACCTCTGCGTCTGCCGTCCATTCCACACGCCTGCGATCCGCGGAAAAAATTGGGTAATATCTACCCATCCAAAACCACTGAGTCCGCAACCATGATTCGATCACTTGTCGCGTTTGTTTCCGCCACTGTTGTTGTCGCCAGCGCTGTCAGCAGCGTATTGCACGCGCGCACGGTTTTTGCCGCCCCGGCGACCACCGGTGTCGCGCAGGTCAGCCCGGCAAAACCGGCAGCCATTGATATGCGATTTGCCAAACACAGCGAGACGGTGCTCAATGAAATGTGGCGCGAACTCCCCGAGCGCGGCGTGCGTGCGGGATATTACAAATACGCGGATCAATTGACCGTCCCAGATCTGGCGCAACGCAACCGTACCTTGCAGTTTTATAACCGCCAATTGGCGGCGCTGGCAAAATTTGACGTTGAAAAATTATCCGTTGCCAATCAGGTTGACCTTGGCCTGATGAAGAATCAGTTTGAATCACGTCGCTGGCATATGGTGACGTTCAAAGACTGGCAGTGGCAGCCCTCGGTGTACAACGTTGGTGGCTCGTTTGGGCTATTACTCACCACCGAATACGCGCCGTTAGACACCCGCCTTAGGCACGTCATGGCGCGACTCGCCAAAGTGCCCGCCTATTACGCCGCCGCCAAAACAAACATTCAAAATCCCACTCTTGAACACACGCAACTGGCGATCATTCAGAATCGTGGTGCACTCAACGTGTTTGGTGACAGCCTGACGATTAAGCTGTCCGAATCAAAACTGGCCACGGCCGAGAAAAAACTATTTGGCACCCGCCTCACGGCCGCCAAAGCGGCCATCAATGATTACCTGACCTTTCTGGCCGACCTCGAAACCAAACTCAAAGCCGGTGCACCGCGCAGCTTCCGTATCGGCAAAGCGCTTTATGAACAAAAATTTGGTTATGACATCCAATCCGGATTCAGCGCCGATCAGTTGTATCGTCATGCATTGGCCACCAAAGCCACCCGCCATGAGGCGATGGAGAAACTCGCCCGTGAATTGTGGACCAAATACATGGGTGCGGCGGCACCACCGACCGACCGCCTGGAGTTGATCGGTGCCGTGATAAGTGAGCTCAGCAAACGCCACACCACGCGCGAAGCGTTTGTTGACACCATTCGTAAACAGATTCCCGAGCTCGAAGCATTTGTCCTGAAACACGATTTGGTCACGCTCGACCCGACCCGGCCATTGGTGGTGCGCGAAACACCAATGTACATGCGTGGTGGTGGTGCCGGTGCCTCGATCAGCGCCCCTGGCCCCTACGATCCGCTGGCCAATACCTATTACAACGTCACGCCGCTCGATCGTTTCACACCGGAACAGGCAGAGTCGTATTTACGTGAATACAACGATTGGTTGTTGCAAATTTTAAATATTCACGAAGCGATTCCCGGCCACTACACACAATTAGTGCACGCCAACAAATCCGCCAGCCGCATCAAATCATTATTTGGCAATGGCTCAATGATTGAAGGCTGGGCAGTGTTCAGTGAAAAAGTCATGCTCGATGCCGGTTATGGCAACCACGCACCGGAAATGTGGCTGATCTGGATGAAGTGGAACTTGCGCTCGGTAATCAACACCATTCTTGATTATGAAATTCAGACCGGTGATTTACAGCGTGATGCCGCCATCAAACTCATGACCCGAGAAGGTTTTCAGGAGCAAACCGAGGCCACCGAAAAATGGCGGCGCGCGACTTTTAGCCAGGTGCAGCTGGCCAGCTACTTTAATGGTTACGCCGAAATCACCGCCCTGCAAGAGCAATTCCAGGCCAAACAGGGAAGGGATTTTTCAGTGAAAGGCTTCAACAATAAATTTCTATCATTTGGCAGTGCCCCGGTGAGAGATATTGCGAGGCTCATGCAGGTCAAGCCATGACCTTTTTGTTGCGCCCCGCCACCAGCGATGACCATACGGCGATTCAGGAATTGATCGCCGTATCCGCGCGCGGCTTGAGTGCCCACGACTATTCCGCCCGGCAAATAGAAGGCGCATTACGGGGCACTTATGGTTTGGATTCACAACTCATCAAAGACGGCACCTATTTTGTAGTTGGGTTGGATCAGAAAATTGTTGGCTGCGGCGGCTGGAGCCGGCGGCACACCGCGTTTGGCGGTGACCAGCTTGGTGCCCGCAACGACACTCCACTCGATCCACAAATTGACGCCGCTAAAATTCGCGCATTTTTTGTGCACCCCGATTACGCCCGGCAAGGCATCGCCAAACTGATTTTGCAGCGCTGCGAACACGACGCCATGGCCAATGGCTTTCGCCGATTTGAATTGGTGGCGACGCTTCCAGGACTGCGGTTTTACGCCACCCAAGGCTACACGGCGGGTCTACCGATCCAACACCTGCTGGAGGATGGTTTGACGATTGATTTTGTGCCAATGCGCAAGGGCGTGTGACCAACGGGCCAAACCCACGCATCACCTGCTGGTTTAACGCCTGAACTCGGGCGAGTTCAGGCGTCAAGCATTTTTTGCAATGCTACGATGCAATGACACCATCAAAGCTGTGATTTGAAGTAGTTGAAGGAGTGGACAAACGCGTCTCGCACTTTTTCCATTTCAGTCACCATTGACTCCCAAGTTTCCTCGCTGGCTTTTTGCAATTCGTCAAGCTTCGCGACGGCGATTTTGGATTGTTTGCGCAGCTTGCTCATTTCTTCCTTGTATTTGTCGACCGCATCTTCCTTGGCTTCTTTTGCTTTGGCCTCGACCTTGTTCATTTTGGCGTCCAACTCATCGAGTTGAAGTTTCATTTTTGCGATATACGAGTCTTTTTTTGACATGATGATGTTTCCTTTTTGTTTGGGAAATATGGCGTCATACGGGTGGCGCGGGCGGCTCGAATGTTTATCCATTCCGCGTCAAATTGAAGTCGTATGCAGAATAACGCCGATGGTATGAACAGTCTGTTCGCTCTCGAACATAGTGGTATTGCTTCACGCGGACGCTTGCCGACAGGTACCCACAGTCCGAGCCCACAGTCCGATTTGGTTGAACCGCCATGCGGCGGGTACCGTGCCCTCCAGCCGACGCCGGGTACCGTCACTTCTTTTGTTTGGCGACCCACAAGACCAGCGCAACAACGACGATAACCAGCAGGGTTGGCAACCACATCCCGCCATATCCACCCATCCAACCACCGCCCCAAAAGCCTCCATTCATCATGTGGCCGCTCTGCGCAATAGACGCGCCAGCGGCTCCGGAAAGCACGATACCAACAACCAACACATAAAATTTATTCATCAATATTCCTTGGTAAACGAAAACACGATCCAACGAGGTCTGCAACAAAGGTGTGACCCCGACGACCGTCATTGGGGCGAAAGTGCCTGCATCCGTTGCTAATGTCCCTGCAGCGCGATGGAAATATTTTTTCCAAATTACAATCAATTGGCATCGCAGACCGCCATGGGTATCGACTGTCGCATGACAAGTCCGGCCGGCTCTGTGCGTTGCCGTACGCTGACTGATTAATTTTTGCCTAGTGGCGGGGCATGGTTGGTGGGGAGATTGCTTGGGTTGTGGAGAGACGGATGGACTCAGATCAAATGGCGATCGGCAGAAAACAATTTGATTCAGCTCCCTGGTGGTCGACCCCTGATGTTCATCGGTTCGCAGCGGGCTGGACACGATCAAAACACATCCCGCTGGCCTATCTGCAAAATTAGTCAATAATCGTAACGTAGCCGTGCCGTGCTTCGGCGCGGGAACCAGTTCATCATTGTGTATCCCTTTTTTTCTGGACAGTCTTGACCTTGAATGCTTCCATCGCCGCAGTAGATGTAGTTGCAGATGTTGTTGTTGATTTGCCATCGTGGCAGAGCGCCATGGCCTGCCATCTCACCCGCCCAGAGCGCGCATTTGAGTTGGCGCACCAAGCATTCGCCGTCGCCGTTGCCCAAGGTGATGCGCACGCAGCGGCGTGGTCGCAGCTGACCCGTGCCCTGGCTGGTTATCGTTTGATCGGTGCCCATCTCGATACGCTCGAGCTGGATTTTGCGGAAGCAAGTGTGCGTATGGAGTCTCTGGGTGATGCGCGCGGGTTGCGACTATGCGGTCTGGCCCCTGCGGCGCTCTCTTCAAAGCGCGGCAATTGGCCAGAAGCACTGGCGCACTACGAAGAGTTGGTGGGCACGTTTGATCTCGATGCGCTCGATGAAGACAATTTCTACGTTTTTATCGGACTTTCCACCAGCCATGTGTACTGTGGCAATCTTGCTGAAGGCTTGCGGTTTGGTTATGCCGGTGTGCAGCACGCGCAACAGCTTGGCCTCACCGCACAGGAAGTGGTGATGTGCCTGCCGCTTGGCGTGGCCTTGCTGGCCGCACGCGATGGTGAGGAATCGGCCATGTTATTTGGCACTGCCGATAGACTTTGCGAAAAAATAGATAGCCCGACCTTGCTGAAAACGGTGCGCATCAATCGCGCCATTGCCTTGCGCCGTCTGCAACGGTTGTCAGAAGCCAGGCAGCTGGTGCAGCTGGTGCTCGACGAACCCGCACCACTCATCGGCGGCCAGCCGTTTGCACATTACACCGCAGCCGAACTTAATATTCAGCTGGGCGAACTGACCGAGGCCGAAAAGCATCTCGACATCGCCCGCACGTTGAACAGCGGGCCTGACGTCGCCTTGCTCGACGTGGCAAAAATGGCCTATATCAGTGGCCTGCTGGCGAGCCGTAACAACGATGATGAACGTGCCATGCACGAGTTGGGCCGTGCCGCCGAGTTGCTTCCCAGTGTGTCGGCATGGCGCTTCTCGGATCGCAACGTGGTCTATGAAGAGCTGGCGGCGGTGTTTGCCCGGCAGGGACGCTTTCAAGACGCGTATCTGATGCAGCGCCGCTGTGGTGAAGAATATTTGTATAGCGTCGACGTGTTGAACCGCGTCCGCCATTTTTCAATGCAATTGCGCAACGAAATGACCCGCGTGCAGGCCGAATTGAAGCGCACCACGCAGGAGCGGCTGGAATGGCAAAGCGAGCACCGTGATTTGCGTGATGAAATTGACCGTACCGCGCAAGAGGCGGCCAGCTTAAAAGCGGCGGCGACCACCGATGTATTGACCGGTCTGCCCAACCGACGCTACCTCGATGAGGTTTTACCAAACGTATTACGCCTGCGCCAGCAGACCGCAACACCGCTGGCGCTTGCATTTATCGACCTCGATCACTTCAAGGATGTGAATGACCAGTTTGGTCATTCAATGGGCGATGAGGTACTGCGCGGCTTTGGTGAACTTGCGATGAACGCGACACGAAGCGTGGACGTAATCGGCCGCTACGGCGGCGAGGAATTTTGTATCGCAATGGTCGGTTGCGGGCCAGACGCTGCTGCCAAGCGCCTGCAAACACTGCTTGATATGTTCAGCCAACGCCAATTCACATCCGATTCGCAAATTCTGGACGGGAT
>JAYTBF010000389.1:0-6393 GCA_043737175.1 Burkholderiales bacterium | reverse complement strand
CGATAATTTTATGTTCAATCATGATTTAAGCTGTCTCCCCGGCGGAGGCCGGGGTCTAAGTTGGCTATTGTGCTCGCGCCTCCGCATGAGCGAAATCGTATTTGCGTTGTATGGGAGGATCAGTCTTTTTTGTACAGCTTGATTATCGATGAAAAATCCAGTGCGCCGTTGCCAAGATTGGAATGCATTTGGTAAAGCTGCTGCGCGGCCGCGCCCAGCATCACCGGTTGTTTTGCAGCCTTGGCGGCCTCGGTGACCAAGGTTAAGTCCTTGAGCATTAAATCCGATCCAAAACCGCCGCTGTAGCCGCGGCTGGCCGGGGCCGAATCGATCACGCCTGGATAAGGGTTGTAGGTGTCGGATGACCAACAGCGGCCACTGGAGGTATTAGCAATACTTGCAAACACTTTAGGGTCCATGCCCAGTTTGGTGGCAAGCGCCATGCCCTCGGCGGTGGCAATCATTTCGATGGCCAGCATCATGTTGTTGCAAATCTTGGCGACCTGGCCATTGCCGGCGTTACCACAATGCACAATATTTTTGCCCATACATTCGAGAACCGGTTTGGCGTTGTTGAAGTCTGCCACCGTTCCGCCAACCATAAAGGTCAAGGTGCCGGCCGCCGCGCCGCCGGTGCCACCGGATACCGGCGCATCAACCATTGGTGTGCCGTGTGTGCCTAATGCACGCGCATCCATCGCCACTTCACGTGCGGTGAGGGGATCAATGGTGGACGAATCGACGAGCAGGGTGCCCGCGGCGACATTCGCTAAAATGCCATTCGCACCCAGATAGGCGGATCGTACGTGCGGTGATGACGGCAACATGGTGATGACCACGTCGACACCTTTGACACAGGTGGCCACCGACGAGGCGGCTTCACAACCCAGATCGGTCATGGCTTTGACCGAGGCGGGCACCAAATCAAATACTTTTAAGGTGTGGCCGTGTTTAAGTAAATTGCGCGCCATGGGGTTGCCCATGTGGCCCAAACCAATAAATCCAATTTTCATCTTTTCCTCTCTAATTGCTCACTTCCATCGCAATACGGCGTTGCGCTCGCTTGCCGTACAACTTGTACTGTCTGCGCTCTCGCGCCTTGTCTTGCTCGAAATTGAGCAATTTCTGAGGCGCTCGACTTCGGTCAATCATTCATATTCATATGCTTTCGCCTATTACGAACGTGATGATGCCAATAAAGAAATAAGGCACAATATCCAGAAAATTATCTCGGCAAAAATGTCTGTGGGCCTCGCATCCATCCAATCGATTCTCTTTTTTCTCTGAATCGAGAGGATAGAAGATAAAATGTTCCGGAAAAAAGGCCGGCAAAAAATTCGTAAAGTGGAATGAATAAAATTTCCATTCGGATAAAAAATTATTTCAACGAGATCGTAGTATTCACACCACTACTGAGAGTGGCGTCATCAAACCATCTTGCCGTAACCGTCTTGGTCTGGGTATAAAACTGAATGACCTGTTTGCCGTATGGGCCAAGGTCGCCGAGTTTGGAGCCGCGTGAACCGGTAAAACTGAAGTAGGGCACCGGTACCGGCACGGGAACATTGATACCGACCTGACCGACGTCGATTTCATTTTGAAATTTACGCGCCGCCGCACCGGACTGGGTGAAGATGCCGGTGCCATTGCCGAATTGATTGGCGTTGGTCAACGCAATCGCCTCATCCAATGTGTCGACCGATACGATCACCAGCACCGGTCCAAAAATTTCTTCCTGATACACCGCGTGGTTGGGTTTGACGCCGGAAAAAATGGTCGGACCAATAAAGTTGCCGTTGGGAAATCCTTCCACCTTTGGATTGCGACCATCGAGTTCCAATTTGCAGCCTTCCTCGACACCTTGTTGAATCAATCCTTCAATGCGTTTTTTGGCTTGTTGGGAAATCACCGGACCCACATCCGCACCGGCGGTGGTGCCGCCGCTGATTTTGAGTGTTTTTGCTTTGGCGACAATATCGGGTATCCATGAGTTGGCGTCACCCACCAGCACCGCCACGGATGTCGCCATACAACGTTGCCCTGCCGCGCCAAATCCCGCGCCGACCAAAGCATTTAACGACTGCTCTTTATTGGCGTCTGGCATCACCACTGCGTGATTCTTTGCACCCATCATGCACTGCGCGCGTTTGCCGTGTGTCGAGGCCAGTTTGTAAACATGTTCACCAACATGACACGAACCAACAAACGACACCGCCTTGACAACAGGGTGGGAACAGATGGCGTCAACACTTTCTTTGCCACCGTGAATCACATTCAACACACCCGGAGGCACACCGGCTTCCATCGCCAACTCCGCCAACAACATCGGTGTGAGCGGATCCTGCTCGGATGGCTTCAGCACAAAGGTATTGCCGGTGACAATGGCCATCGGAAACATCCACAACGGAATCATCGCCGGAAAATTGAACGGGGTGATGCCGGCGCACACGCCGATCGGTTGGCGGATGAAATAAGTATCGATGCCATTGGCGACGTTTTCGGCCATTTCGCCGAGTGAGAGTGTGCCGATCGAACAGGCATGTTCTACCACTTCCAAGCCGCGAAACACATCGCCTTCCGCATCCGGCAGGGTCTTGCCCTGTTCATTGGTTAAACACGCCGCGAGTTTTTTCATGTCGCGACGAATCAATTCTTGTAGCTTCAACATGATGCGGGCGCGTTGCCCGATCGGCGCGTTTTTCCAGGTTTTGAACGCTTCTGCCGCGGCCTGCACGGCCAGGTCCACTTCGCTGGCATCACACATCGGCACCCGCGCCAACACTTCCTGGGTCGCCGGATTAATCACATCCCGCCAGAGCTTGGCTTTGGACTCAACCAATTTGCCGTTGATAAGTAGTTTGACAGTGGGAACGGCGGCGGATTGGGGTTTTAGGACGGCTGACATGATGCTTCTCCTACAAAAATGAGCTTGCGCACGAGTAAAAATTATACGACTTCATGGTGCCGGACGGATTACGGTGGCGTGCAGTGCGAATGCAAAACACCAATGCTGGCGCGTCGTTTGAAGCAAAAATGGCCGGAAATGCGCGCCCAATGGCGGCTTCACCGATGGGTGCTTCGGTCTATTCTTTGAAGGCGAATAACACCGCATCAGCCGGCACCATTTCGCCAACCTGAAACGCCACCCGTTCAATCACTCCATCACGCGGACTGACAATCGTGTGTTCCATTTTCATCGCTTCCATAATGATGAGGGGCTGGCCTTTTTTAATCACGTCACCCGTGTTGCCCATGAGCTTGACCACACGGCCCGGCATCATCGCGGTCAAACGGCCTTCGTTGACACTGGTGTCACCTTCAAAATGATAGGGGTCAAACAAGGTGAGTGAGACCCGACCGGTTTCGGTTAACACACTCAAATGGTCATCGGCACGCACCACACGTAACACTTTCTTTTGTGTGCCCAGCGTAACCTGCAGCGCACCATCGGCGCGTTCGATGCAATTAAACGGCAATCGATTTTCGCCATGAACAAAATAACGAATTCCATGGTCGATCTCAACGTGACATTCAATCGGCTCGTCACGCTCGTTATTTTTAAATTCAATCAAGCGCGAGGCGGGGCCGTTTAATCGCCAGCCGATTGGGGACGACCACGGGGCATCACCAATATCGGCAGCCGTCGCTTCATTGGCAATGACGTGGGCGCACGCCGCGGCGAGCACAAAATCATCGATTGCGGTTGGCAACAGCAGGGCAGTTTTATGTTTGCCAATAAATCCGGTGTCGGTATCGCCTGCGAGATAGGCCGGATGTTGTACCAGCGTCTGCAAAAACGCCAGATTGGTTTTGACGCCAATCACTTCGGTCCCGGCCAGCGCTTGTTGCATGCGGCGGGTGGCTTCGGCGCGATCTTCGCCCCATGTGATGAGCTTGGCGATCATCGGGTCGTAAAAAACGCCGATGATGTCGCCGCTGACCACGCCGGTGTCGAGGCGCACATCGTCGTCGCTTCCGGCGTGCGGCGTGGCAAACACCGCCATGGTGCCAGTCTCGGGCAGGAAGTCGTTGTTCGGGTTTTCCGCACAGATGCGCACCTCAATGGCGTGCCCACCGGTCATGACTTCGTCCTGCTCGAGCGGCAATGGCTCACCCGCCGCAACCCGAAGTTGCCATTCGACCAAATCTTCGCCGGTGGTCATCTCGGTGATCGGGTGCTCGACCTGAAGACGTGTATTCATCTCCATAAAGAAAAATTCACGATTTTCACCGGCGATAAATTCGATGGTGCCGGCACCGCGATAGGCAATGGCCGCTGCGGCCGCAACCGCCGCTTCACCCATTTTTTCACGCATGCCGTCATCGACGGCATCGAGATATGGCGATGGCGTTTCTTCGAGAATTTTCTGATGGCGGCGCTGGATCGAGCACTCACGCTCGTACAAATGCAAAAAGTTGCCGTGGCTGTCACCAAATACTTGAAACTCAATGTGGTGCGGACCGAGGATGTAACGCTCAATCAATACGTCATCGTTGCCAAAGGCATTTTTGGCTTCGCGTTTGGCGGCATCGAGTTGCGCTATAAATTCAGCGGCGTTTTCGACCAGCCGCATGCCTTTGCCACCACCACCGGCCACCGCCTTGATGAGTTGCGGGTAGCCGACTTTCTTTGATTGCTCCGCCAGAAATGCCGGATCCTGATTGTCACCGTGATAACCCGGCACCACCGGCACACCGGCTTTTTCCATCAGCGCCTTGGCGGCGCTTTTGGAGCCCATTTGCTGAATGGCTTTTGGTGTCGGGCCAATAAAGGCGATGCCCGCTTGTTCACACGCGGCGGCAAACTGATCGTTCTCCGATAAAAAACCGTAACCCGGGTGCACCGCTTCGGCGCCGGATTGTTTGGCCACCGCCAATATCACATCGGCTTTGAGGTAGGAGTCCACCGGACGCGGGCCACCAATGTGATAGGCCTCGTCGGCCTGCACCACATGCTGCGCATGAATATCGGCGTCGGAATACACCGCCACCGTTTTGATGCCCATGCGTTTGCAAGTGCGGATCACACGACAGGCGATTTCGCCACGGTTGGCGATGAGAATTTTTTTAAACACAGGCAACCAGTCAGGTAGTAAGGAGATAAAACAAGGTCACGATCCACAGCAACAACAGTAGCGCGCAGCTGGCGAGGAATGCATAAAAACGGTGCATCACAATATTGGTGGTGCAATGAATCAGGCTATGTGCATAACGTGCCGCGACGTAGCCCCACGCGAGCATTAAAATCAGCGTCGAACATGTTTGGGTGACAAAAATGGTGAGAACAATCGTGTAAAACAGCACCGGTGTTTCAAACAGATTACGAAAGTTATCCGATGCGCGAGAATCGGTATTGGCTGCGGCCATCGCCGCAGAGGTGGCGACTTTTTGTGGATGCAGACGATTGGTTCTCATAAAGGTGATGCGTTGCCGCAACATGGCACCGGCGACGATACACACCAATAACAGCATGGCAAACAGGGGCATTAAAATCAATTTTTCGTTCATATTGGATTCTTGTAGGTGGTGGGCTACGTGCCGATAGTCCAGGCGGGTTTGCGCTTTTCCAGAAATGCGCCGAGGCCTTCCTGGCCTTCCGGACTCACCCGCACCCGGGCGATACGGGCGGCGGTATCGGCGATTAATTGTTCGGAAAGTGGTTGATTGGCCACGGCGTCAATCAACATTTTTGCTTCATGAATCGCATCCGGACCGGCGGCAAGAATCGCGGCGATGATTTGTTCGATTTTTAAATCCATGTCGTCATCGTCTTGGCATAGTTCGGACAACAAGCCCAGACGATAACCTTCAGCCGCGTCGAAGCGTTCACCGCTCAGAAAATAGCGGTGGGCGGCGCGTGCGCCAATCGCGGCGATCACGTATGGTGATATCACAGCGGGCATCAAGCCAAGCCGGGTTTCGGATAAGGCAAACGCGGCCTCATGGGTGCCCACGGCGATATCACAACAGGCGATCAAACCGACACCGCCACCATAGGCCGCTCCCTGCACACGGGCAATGGTGGGTTTGGACAAGCTGTGCAGGGTTTGCATTAGCCGCCCCAACACCATGGCGTCGTGAATATTTTCTTGTTCACTGTATTGCGCAACCCGTTTCATCCAATTTAAATCGGCGCCAGCCGAAAATGATTTTCCATTGGCTGACAACACCACCACGCGCACTTGGGGTTGTTGATCAAGTGCCTTGAGGTGCTCGGTCAGGTCAACAATCAAGGCGTCGTCAAACGCGTTGTGTTTGTCCGGACGGTTGAGCGTGACAATGGCAATGGGACCATCGATTTCGGAAATAACAAAACTCATGTCGGGTCTTTGCGGAAGGTTCGTAGTAGCTGCTGAAGGTAATCGGTGCGGTTCGGTGTTTTTGGTTTTGTAG
>JAYTBF010000388.1:0-14447 GCA_043737175.1 Burkholderiales bacterium | reverse complement strand
TGTTCATCTGTGTTTATCTGTGGTTAATGCCTTTTTTTACACAATTATTAAGTCGCATTATTTACCAAGCTCTACACTACCTGGTGTGGTTTGCGCCGGCAGATACGGCTGGCCTTGTAACAGCAAGGTTCCCGATCGCCCGTCGATGGTGCCTTGTTGGGCGACAAAGTAGGGAAGTTTTTCGCGCGCGAGTTGCCCGGCAATTGTTTCCGTCGCCACCAGCGTATAACCCTGCTCCTGCCAGCCGATGATGAGTTTTTCCATCACCGCGAGACAACGTAAGCCCTCTAACTCTGCGTGTAACGTAAAGACATGGGGTGGAGTTTGAAACCCCAGCACTGATGCACCTTTCCAGTCGTTTTTGGCTGTAATGGCAAGCAGGGTCTCGTGTACGTTTGTTTCGGTCACGCCGTTTATACCAATCAATTCGTCGAGCGTCGGCAGGGTGGTGGGCAACTGCGGACAATCGATGATTTCACCATTGGCCACGGGAAAGTGCGGCAGGCCATCGCCAATCTGTGCGCGACCATCGGAACAATAATGAAAGCCCATCGACTGCGTGAGGCGCAGGGCATGGGTATTCATTTGCCAACCGGCAGCACCATGCGTAAAGGCGGGCGTTTTAAAAATGTCACAAAAGCGATTCTGTGCCCGTTCCATTTCCGCGCGGGTCCACTTGGCATTGGCCGTTTGTACCCCATCCTGCCAGCGCACATGGTCCCAACTATGGATGCCGACTTCAAATCCTTCGTCTTTGGTCCGCCGCAAGATATCGCCGCAACGTTTACCAATGTCCGGGCCGGGTAGAAGGGTGCCATACAGCAGTGTCGGCAAGCCGTAGTGCGCCACCACCGAGGTGCGTTTCACCTTGGCAAAAAATCCCTTGCGAAACACCCGCTTGATGGCGCGGCCGGTGTGATCCGGCCCCAGGCTGAACAAAAAGGTGGCACCGACCTGATGTTTCTTGAATAGCTCGATCAAGTGCGGCACCCCCTGTTTGGTCCCCTTCAGGGTGTCCACGTCGACTTTGAGCGCTAAATATTTTTTCATTGTGGGCAAATTATAGAGGCGCTGGCCTAAAATTTGGCTATGGACATTAAAGAACCCGCGCCCAATCCTGAAAAATCACCTTATGTGCTGATGGGTGGCGAGCCGACCGTACGCCTATTGGTTGATCGTTTTTACGAACAGATGGACGAAGACCCGGATTTTTTTGGGATTCGCAAATTGCACCCGCCATCACTAACCGGCTCACGCGACAAATTATTCATGTTTTTGTCCGGTTGGCTGGGTGGACCGGCCTTGTATGTCAACGAGTACGGACACCCACGTCTGCGGGCGCGCCATATGCCGTTCTCAATAGGTGAGTCCGAGCGGGATCAATGGCTCGACTGTATGAATCGCGCCATGGAAAAGGTTGGCGTTGAAGCCGCCATGCGTGCACATTTGGCGGCCTCGTTTGCCAATACCGCCGACTGGATGCGCAATCGCGAAGGGTGAACTTAGTTTTCCAGCAGCACAAACTTTAAGCCGGCATGGGCTTCGAGTCGTTTTAACAAGAGATCGCCCATGGCGGTGGCGGGTGTCCAAAAACCGCCGGCTAATTTTTCTTTGCCGATGTCGAGTGCCAGGCAGGCTGCCGCTTCACCGAGCATTTTGCCGGTTGAGCCATAACCCGGATCACGGTCACCGGTCACTTTCACCCGTAGTTGACGACCGTCGGGGGTGCGTCCGACAAATCTTAAGTCATAAAATCCGCTGGCTTGCGCCGCCAGGCTGGGGCCTTCACCCGGTGCCGGCAACATGAATTTTTCCATGCCCCAGCGAATCGGCGGCAGCGCGACGCCAGCGACAAACGCCGTCAAACCGGCTGTGACACTCCAAGCCTTGGCCCGCCCAGCAAATCCTTTACCAACTAACATGGCTTCGTCGTAACAAAACCCTGGCACTGCCGGTTGCCCACTGTTTGACTGGCCCATAAGGGCGTTGCTGCGCAACACTACCCGCACGTTAATCGCTTGCATCACAAACGGCGCGGACCATGCTGCAAAGTCGGTGTCGAACACGGCGCTTTTGATATGGGTTTGGCGCGCCTTGGTGATCGCTGCGGGTGTATCTGGTGGGCAAAGTGAATACGGATTGGATAACTCTCGGCGCAATTCCGGATTGTGTGTGGCCTCTTTGACAATATTGATCATACTGGCGACGGTGCCACCGGAAGCGGCGCCGCACATTGCTTTGACGCGCATTTTTACTTTTACACACGGCTCGCCGTAATGTTGGATGGCCTGCTGCTGCAAAAACCACACGCCCAAATCAGATGGAATGGAATCAAAGCCACAACAATGCACGATGCGCGCACCACTTTTTTCGGTCGCAGCGCTATAGCGGCTGATCATGCGCCGCATCCACTGCGGTTCGCCGGTCAGGTCGCAATAGTCGGTGCCGAGTTCGCTGCACACCTTGATGAGTGGTTCGCCGTACAAAGCGTAGGGACCAACGGTCGACACCACCACCCGTGTTTGCCGACACATGGCGGTCAATGTGCTTTCATCGGCGGCATCAGCAACAATTATGCCAAGCTCGACGGCGTTTTTTCCCAATGCTGATCGCAGGGCAGCCAGTTTGTTTGGCGACCGACCGGCAATGGCCCACGACAATTTTCTGGCGCCGGGGGTGGGCGCGCTGCCAAATTCTTGCAGCAGATAACGACATAAAATTTCGCCGACAAAACTAGTTGCGCCAAAAACAATAATGTCAAATTTAGGTGGGGTCATGGTGATCAGCGTGTGGTGTTAGGTATGAGCAGTGCCAGTGTGCAGCACCAGTTCAAAACGATGTTGGTGGGGTGGGCAGAAATTTCAGCAGGGCGGTTTCACGTTCGCTCGAAAGTCCGGCGCGCAGGTTTTTTTTGCGTTCGGCGGGTTGTGTATTCCACCAGCCCAATGTGTCGGCGGCGGTCACCGCCAGCGGGCGAAAGGTGAGTCCGGCATTAAGCGCTCTTTGATTGCTGCGCTGAAGAAATCCAGCGGTGTCGCCACGGCCCTGAACCCAGACGGGCAAATCGCGCCACATACTGACCTTGTGTTCGCTGATAAATTCCGCCGACGCTTCGCGTAGCCGGGCACCACTGGTGGTGACCGCACGAATACCATACAACAAAGCGCCCATGGATAAGCGATAGTCGGGTCCATGGCCATTAAAATCGCCTAGTGATTTTGTCTCTGCCATACGGATGGTCTACTCGGCCAAATCGCGTACGTCAATAAATTGCACCGGGTCGGTAAGTGGCGGCACCAACACATCACCACCGCGCGCAAGCCGTACCGGCCAATAG
The DNA here is from genome assembly GCA_043737175.1 of Burkholderiales bacterium. Classification (GTDB taxonomy): domain Bacteria; phylum Pseudomonadota; class Gammaproteobacteria; order Burkholderiales; family Usitatibacteraceae; genus UKL13-2. Next base: position 11,110 of record JAYTBF010000388.1, on the reverse strand, counting down.
GTAAACCGATCGGTTTCGTCGCCAGGACCAACAATCAATCCCGGCCGAGTAATGGTCGTGTGCCCGGAATATTGTCGATGGGCCTCGTCTTCGCTGGCTGCTTTGAGTGGGCCATAAAGGCGCATGTTTTCTTTTAACGTTGCGCTGTTTTCGGCAAAGGCATCTTTGCCGACGTAATTTTCGCGCCGTGCGGATTCGTCGCTGCCGATTTTGTTGGTCTCGGCGTAAACCGAGATGGTCGAAATGAAGACATAGTGTTTGATGTTGCCTTTGAGCACGGCGGCGGCGTCCCGAACCCAGTGTGGCAGCGTGGTCGGGTTATCGATGCAAACATCCCATTTGCGTCCTTTCAAGGCCGCGTAATCATTTGTGTCGCGATCGCCACTGAGTTCTTCAACACCGGCCGGCCAATCGTGTGGTCGCCGTCCTCGATTAAACAGCGTCACTTTGTGGCCGCGACTTAACGCATAACGGACTTGATGGGGGCCAATAAATCCTGTGCCACCCAAAATTAAAATGTTCAGCGGCTGGGCGACAGTTTTGTTGCCCGTATTCACCTTGTCGGAATTGGGTGTGCTCGCACTGGAGGGTAGGGTGGTCTGTGAATGTGCCGGCAGGCTGTTGGCGACAATCATGGAGGTACCCAATCCGAGCATGTCACGACGGGTCGGCATAATGGATTCCTAGTCAGGTGGAAGTGGTTCATTATGCGCACAAACAGGGCGCAGCGCCGCTGTGGGCAAGAAGTCCACACGCAGAACGTGTGATGATTTTTTCAATCTAACTGCAGCATCATTGGTGTCGTTAATACTGATCTAAATCAAAACCATGATCCAAAATTATGGCAACATGGCTTTAATTCTATTCACCTCTATTCACAAATCTCAGGAGAAAAAAATAATGAAGGTATTAGTGGCCATTGACGGCTCACCGCCAAGCTTGCGGGCGATCAAATATGTGACCAAACATGCAGATGTTTTTGGGGCGAAGCCAGACGTAACTTTGATTTCCGTGCACTTGCCGGTGCCGTCACAGCGGGCCAAAGCCCTTATTGGCAGGGAAATTATTGATCAATATTATTCAGATGAGTCTGACGCGATGTTGGCCGGTGCCTTGGCGCATTTGAAAAAAGCAGGACAGACTGCGCAGGTTTTGAAATCTGTTGGCGATCCCGGCGAGGAAATTGCTAAGGCCGCGAAAAAAGGATTTCAGATGATTGTGATGGGCACCCACGGGCGCACGGCGCTGGGAAACTTGGTGATGGGCTCGGTTGCCATGCGCACACTGGCCGAGTCGATGGTGCCGGTGTTGCTGGTCAAATAACAAGCGGCGCCCGGATACCCGGGCGCCAGATAAAAAAATCCGAATTTTCAGCGGCAGACCAACACGGGAATTTTCGAGTGGGTCAAGACCTTGGTGGTTTCACTGCCGAGTAAAAGAGCCGCAATGCCGCTGCGCCCATGTGAAGCCATCACAATCAAGTCACATTTGCGTTTCTTGGCGGTGTCGATGATGGCCTTGTAAGGTTGGACGTTGGCGGTCGTGACGTATTGGATGGTGACCGGGTATTCGGCGTTGCCCTTCTTTTTTCCGGTTTGTTTGCTGATGTCGTCACGCACCGAAGTGGCGCGTTTGTCGTTGATCGCCTTCCATTCTTTGGTTGAAATCGGATCAAAGACATACCCATCCCCCGCATACACCGGCGGATAGGGTGGGGAAACCGTGAGGACACACAATTTGGCATCGTGCGTCCGCGACATTTGCAGCGCGGTGTCGAGGGCCTTCATTGAAGTTTTGCTGCCATCGGTAGGGAAAAGAATGTGTTTGAACATTTGGCCTCCATTGAAGTTGAATACGAACGATACACAACGAAGCGTACTCGAAATTGACGGGCAGGTTTTGACGTCGATCAAACTCGTGCAAATAAACGTGGTTTACATGTTCGCATAAGTGTTGTTGCGATTAGACTGAGCACATGAATAGATCGCCTGAATTGGGACCGCCCGATTTCAATCCATCACCCGCCTTACCCACCACCCCACCCGCCACCACTGCCACCGCCGGCCCGTTGCGGATGCCGCGCACCATTTATGTTATTGGTGCGGTCAGTATGCTCAATGATATTGCCACCGAAATGGTGACACCGATGATCCCCATATTGTTGGCCACGGTGTTGCATAGCGGGCCGGTGATATTGGGGCTGGTCGAGGGGCTCGCCAATGCGGTCGCCTGCGCGGTGCAGATTTTTGCGGGACGTTTTTCGGACGCGCGGGGTGGCCGCCGTAAACCGTTGGCGGTCACGGGTTATTTGGTATCGAATGTGGTGCGGCCACTGCTGGGTTTTGCAGCCGTTTGGTGGCATGTGGTACTGATTCGGGCCATGGATCGGGTCGGAAAGGGTATTCGTAATGCACCACGTGACGCGCTGATTGTGGACATCGCGCCGGTCAAAATGCGCTCGCGGGCATTCGGCATTCATCGCGCGTTTGATAATTTTGGCGCGGTGGGTGGGGCCTTGCTGGGGGCGCTGATTATTGCCGCGTTCACCACTGATCTCAAGACGGTGTTGATGATCTCTGCGGTTCCGGGGTTGTTATGTGTGGCGCTGTTTGCGTTTGGTGTGCGTGAAGCCGCCAAGCCGGTCCCTGTGCAACCGCCGCCGCCATTTACATTTTCATTGCGCTGGGTAGACGTACCAAACCACATCCGACCGTACTTGTTGACGGTGATGATTTTTACCTTTGCCAGAACTGCGGAACTTTTTATTGTGTGGCGCGCCCACGAACTCGGTGCCTCGGTTGTGCATGCATTACTGCTCTGGGCGGCGATGCACTTTGTCAAAATATTTGGCAACTATGCGGCAGGCGTGTGGTCAGACCGATATGGGCGTTTTGCGCTGTTGGCGCCCGGCTGGCTGTTGCACAGTGTCGCCATGCTTGGATTTTGTTTTGTGACCGACATTGGCGGTTTGTGGGTGGCGGCGTTATTCTTTGGTGCGGCCATGTCAACCAGCGAAGGTGTGGAACGCGCGGTCATTGGTGATTTTGCCGATGAAAAGGCACGCGGGACATTGTTCGGTTGGTACTATGCATTGGTGGGCATTGCGTCCATTCCTGCAGGATTGACGCTGGGATGGTTGTGGCAATCATTTGGTGCTACCGTTGCTTATGCGTTTGCCGCTGGCATCGGGTTTGTTGCCACTGCTGTTTTGCACTTTGGCGTTTCACCGGCGCTTAACCGTCACCACTTGGGCCGGTAACGTTAAGGTTGGCCCCGCTGCCGATGTGTGCGCCACACCAACGGCTTTCGTCACTAGTGCAATGCTTCATTCTGTTTGGAACTTATTAAAGTACGTAACCACAGATAAACACAGATGAACACGGATAAAACCAGACGATCTGACTGTGTTCATCTGTGTTTATCTGTGGTTAATGCCTTTTTTTACACAATTATTAAGTCGCTATAATTACCAAGCACTACTCTAGCGCTTCTTCATTCACACCCATTCACGCCAAAAGAGTGCCATGTCCCGAACAATCCTTGACGTAGCCAAAATTCATCCGACCATTCAAAATAAAGTCGCCACCCATCAGCACGAAATTGTTGCTGAGGTTTGTGCCGCCATTGCCGCTCATCCCGTGGTGGTGGTGGGGATGACGCAAAATCCAATGCCTAAAAAAGCGCGCAAGGCGCTGGATGCAGCGGGCATTCGGCACCACGATCTCGATTACGGAAATTATTTCAATCAGTGGCGGCGGCGCAATGCGCTCAAAATGTGGTGCGGATGGCCGACTTTCCCAATGGTATTTGTCAACGGCGTACTGATCGGTGGCGCTGACGACACGATTCGCCTGATCAACAGTGGTGAATTAAAAAAGATGCTGCCGACTAATTAATGGGGGCTGCGCCGGCGTTTTTGGCGGCACCCGCTACACCACCCGAACAACAGCCCTTGACGGTGAACGCTGTTTGTTTGACGCAAATCAAATTGGAATTTTGTCTTGGGGCGATACTGACGGCAGAGTCCGTTCAACAATTGCAGCGTTATTCAATCAAATGATGGAGGTGTCCGATGTTCACACGAATCCTGGTTCCAATTGATGGCTCGAAACTGTCGAAAGAGTCGGCGGTTGCGGCTGTTGCGCTGGCGCGTGATCTTGGCGCGGAAATTGTCGCGTTCGTGGTCACTCCTGTTTACAAAATGCGGGTGATTGAAGATGCAGTTTTTGCGCCGGGCACACTGTCAGAGGTTGACTTCAACAAGGCCGTCAAACGCAGTAGCAAAACCTATTTGGGTGAAATCCAGACCATGGCCGAGGCCCGTGGAATTCCATTTTCGGCGGCGCAGGTATCCAGTGACAAAATCGCCGTTTCAATTGTTGATGCGGCTAAAAAGCATGGTTGTGATCTGATATTCATTGGTTCACACGGGCGCTCAAACCTCGTGCAGATGTTTTTGGGTGGTGTGACCACCAAGGTGCTGTCGTTGTCGTCCATCCCGGTGATGGTCTACCGGTCATCAAAGAAAAAATCAAATAAACCTGCCGCCAAGCGAGGCTAATTCTGGTCGGTTATCACAAACAATTGATGGTTGTTTCGTATCCGTCAATCTGGACGCGTTGTGCCCCGGTCGATTGATGCTGCAGCGGCCCTAAAGTCATTCAAAAATTTGAAATGGAAAGGACTGGCCATGGCGTACAAAAGCATATTGGTACACTTGAATGGGCAGGCGCGCGATGCGCAAACCTTGGCGGTCGCCTGCAATATTGCGCGTCGATTTGACGCCCATTTGACGGCGATTTTTGCGTCGGATCAAGCTGTATCCCCCATGGCGGGGGCGTTGGATCCTGCGGCGGTTGCAGCACAACGATTGGCGATGGATTACGATCGTCAATTGCAGGGAAAAGCCAATTTATTGGTGCAGGCCGCTGAAAATCGCGAAGGGTTTAAAATCTCCTGGCATGCAATGACAGATAATGTTTTGAATAATTTTGTTCAGCGCGCGCGTTGTGCAGACCTGATCGTGATGACCCAGGAGGATCCATCGTCGCGTTTCATGTTGGCGCCATCCCAAGTGGCGAAGGTTTTACTGAACGCTGGGCATCCACTACTGATTGTTCCCTTTGCAGGCGATTTTGCGACCTGCGGTGAGTCTGTGTTGATCGGCTGGAGCGCGACCCGTGAGTCGGCACGAGCGGTATCAGACGCGCTGCCGCTCATGCAAAATGCCCGGGTCGTGCATCTGGTTTCTTTTAACAATGCAAAAAATGCGGATGCGGATACCGGATCTGATTTGGACGTGGGCCAGTGGCTGGCAAGGCATGGTCTGAACGTGAATTGCCGTCAACAGACATCGAAGGATGTGGATGTGGGCAATCAAATGCTGTCATTGGCTGCCGAACTTGAATCCGATCTGATTGTCATGGGTGGTTATGGACACGCCCGCTCAATTGAATTTTTTCTCGGCGGCGTCACCAAAACACTACTTGATACGATGACCGTGCCGGTGCTCATGTCACACTGATCTATTCGGTCGACTCGATCATTGCCTGCCAATCGTGTTGTGATTGTTTGTCGTTGCACGGCGCACGAAAAACACCAATCTCATATAGGTTTAATACATGACCAAATGCGCGGCCAACTTCTTCCAGAATAATTTCGTTGTCCTGATACGACGATGGTTGGCAAAATATTGCCTGTCGATGTTATTCCTGGTGGTCGCGGTCGAGTCGGCGACGGCGAAGGCATTGCCTGATTTTGCCGAGCTTGAGTCGTCCGGTGCCATCATTGGCAAAATTATTATTAATCCGCAGAATATTTTCGACCTAAACGACCAGACGGAAAATCAGGCGTTTTTCCAGTGGGCAAACCGACTGCATGTTTTGACGCGGCCGGAGGTGATCTCGAAGCTATTGTTGTTCAAAGCCGGGGAGCGCGTATCGAAGCGGAAAATTGACGAAGCTGAGCGCCTATTGAGAAATTCCAGTACCCGCTACGACGTCAATATTCGACCGGTTGCGTATACAAATGGCGTTGTTGACATCGAGGTTGTCACTCGCGACGCTTGGACACTTGAACTTACCGGTAGTTTTTCACGTGCTGGCGGTGACAATAAGACCAGCTTCGGTATTGCCGAGCAGAATCTGCTTGGTTCCGGTATGGGGATCGGTTATAGCCGCACGGCTGACATTGACAGGAATGGTTCTGAATTTGAATTGTCGATCGCCCAGGCCTTTGACGGTTGGACCAAGGTCGATTTTTTGCGTGGTCGATTTAGTGACGGCAAGCGAACCGCATTGGCGATCGATCGTCCGTTTTATGCGTTTGATACCAGACAGGCGGCGCGCTTTGCTTGGCAAGACGAGGAACGAATTGATTCGATCTTCAATGCCGGCAATACCATCAGCGAGTTTCGTCGTCGTATCCGGTCTGCGGAAATCAGCGGCGGCTGGTCGCCAGGGATGGTGAATAGTTGGGTGAAAAGATTTACGGCCGGGGCAACCATTCAAGATCAGCAGTTTGGCGTTGCGGCTGGACGGTCCGCACCCCTGACCCTACCGGTTGACAATAATTTTCGGGCACTTTTTGTCAGGATGGATTTGCTTGAGGATCGATTCGTAAAGGTAAAAAACTTTAACCGCATAGAACGCCCGGAGTATCTTGCGCTCGGTTTTAATGGGCGGCTGCAGCTCTCTCTGCCGGTTACGGTCGCGGGATCAACTCATTCGCACCCATTATTGGCCGCGATGGTGAGTAATGGTTTCCGGTTTTCTGGCGAGCAAATCCTGCAGGTCTCGGGTTCGTTTGCGCGGCGCATCGGCGAAGCCGGGCTGCCGATGACTCAGGTCGGTGCCCGCATCAAATTTTATTCACCACGGGCCGCTCGGTCACTGGTCTACGCGTCGGCGACATGGGACCATGTACAGGGCGGTGGCATCACCGATCAATTACTCATTGGTGGCGCCTTCGGATTGCGCGGCTATCCGTCTCGGTATCAGGCTGGTGAGCAACGCGTGTTGTTCTCGATTGAAAAACGGGTGTTTACGGAATGGTATCCGTTGCGGCTGCTACGGATCGGCGGCGCGGTATTTTTTGACAGCGGCCGTGCATGGGGAGGACCGAACCAAAACACGATCAATGGCGGTCAACTGTCGGATATCGGCATTGGTTTGCGGATTGCATTGGATAGGACTGCCTTCGCCAACATGTTGCACGTTGATCTGGCCATGCCGCTCAATCGTGCGCCCGGTATCAAGCCTGTGCAATTTTTGATAAAAAGTGAATTTTCTTTTTAGCTCAAAAGGCGGTTGCATTTGCCGTTGGCAACGGTTACCGTGATCTGATAACAATTCGCCCGTCGTTTCAGCCCCCCATTTTCCATGACCAACCGCGTTCCAAAAAATCCACTCAAGCATTTGCGGGCATCCGACTTGCGCGCTATTGCCAAGATGGCTACGGACGCGACGCATAACGCAACGGCTATTGCGGAGGGGGTACACCAGTCCGTGCGTGGAACGCTGGGCATGTCGAGCGGAAAAACACAGCTGGAAACAGGCGGCCTCACCGGGCTGATTTACCAGAGTATTCGTGGCGTGAGCAAATTGGTCGGCAGAGGCGTGGATTCAGCCTTGGCCGCATTGCAACCGCTATTGATGTCGATCGAGCAAGACGCACCCAATTCGCCGCAGCGCGAGGCCGTGCTTGCGGCTGTAAATGGTGTGATGGGTGACTATCTGGCGGAAAGCAACAACCCGCTGGCAACATCAATGGTGTTTCGTTATCAGGGTCGTGACATCACTCCGGAAACCATGCCGCAGGCAGCTGATGAGCAGGGTAAGCTCGGGCAGAAAGGCAAGCAAAAAATATTGCTGTTGATTCACGGACTGTGTATGAATGACATACAGTGGCAGACCAGCCATGAAGGGCAATCTTTCAATCTTGGTGAAGTGGTATCGACGGCGCTGGATGCGTTGCCGGTTTATTTGCGTTACAACACCGGTAAACACATTTCACAGAATGGCCGTGAGCTGGCCGTGAAATTGGAACAATGGTTGACAAGCCAACCACAATCGATCGCGGAACTAACCGTGATTGCACACAGCATGGGTGGGTTGCTGATTCGCAGTGCCGTGGTTTACGCCAACATTGAAAAAATGCGTTGGCCAACGCGGCTAAAAAGCATTGTATTTTTGAGCACGCCTCATCACGGTGCACCGCTCGAGCAGGCTGGCCATTGGCTTGACCAAATATTGGGCAGTACCACCTATAGCGCGCCGTTCGCCAAGCTGGCGCAATTACGAAGCGCCGGTATTACCGATTTGCGCGTGGGCGATATCCTCGATGAGCATTGGCAAAATGATCGTCATCCGGAAGGAAAGGGAAGGGGGGATGAGAAAGTGAAACGGGCCGGGCCACGACAACCGGTGCCCCTGCCTAGCGGTGTGGCCTGTTTTACGGTCGCAGCCACCACCGCTGCCAAGCGTCATGTGCTCGCCGATCGGCTGGTCGGCGACGGATTGGTTCCATTGAGAAGTGCGCTGGGTGAACATGCAGAGATGCAATACAGTCTGATGTTTGCCGAGACGGCAAAATGGATCGCCTATGAAACAAATCATTTGGCATTGTTAAGTTCGCCGGATGTGGCACGACAGATGATCAGTTGGTTGAAAAAATAAATCAAAAGGAAAAATGATGCACCTGCCGCAGAATCATCCGCAACGATATAGCTTGAGTAACGAAATTCATGCCAGGCCGCCGCCGGAAATTATCGCGCCGGAGCGATTGTCCTATGTTGTCATTCAATATGATGCCGGACGCGCCAGTGCGGCAATGGCGGACCTGCGGCGCCTTTGTACCATCTGGGCAGTGATCGCCCCGTCGGAAGATGTAACGCACTTCGAAACATCACACGGTGATGTACGACTGAAATGGGAGCGCCATACCGAATTCGCAACCTATACCTTTTCAAAACGAGAGGCGTTTCACCGCCCGTTTGAAACACCGGTTATTTTGTCCATTGACATGGGTTGGATGGCAGAAGTTGCCGGCCTGTTGATTGTCGCAATTCATTTGGCGGTTCAAAAAATTCAATCCACGCTTCCTGAGCTGACGGGTGTGGCGGACGAATTTGGAGGAAATGTGCTGGTCGGCGCCAAGGTCGCAGGTGGCAACGGTTTGGTGCTGACGGACTTAAAGTTGCATGGTGATGAATTTGGCCGCATGCTGGTGATCGATCTGCAACTCGGTCAACGTCAGTGCGGCCGCACGGTACAACGCCTATTGGAAATTGAAACCTACCGCATGATGGCGCTACTGGGATTGCCGGTGGCGCGTAAAACGGCGGCGATGCTTGGCAATCTGGAGGCGGACCTGGCGGCGGTCACCTTGCTGATGGCGCAAGACACCAGTCAGGACGAACCGGCACTATTGGTGCGCCTGACCCGACTGGCGGCATCGGTTGAAAGTGAAGTGGCGGTGAATCGTTTTCGATTTGGTGCGTCCGCTGCCTATTACGATCTGGTCAAACGACGCATCAGCGAGCTGCGCGAAGAACGTTTGGTGGGTGTTCAAACCATCGGTGAATTTTTGGATCGGCGACTCGCGCCGGCGATGGCGACCTGTGCCTCTGTTGAAAAACGCCTGCTCGATTTGTCCGAGCGGGTGGCACGCGCCAGTGATTTATTACGAACACGGGTGGACATTGAACGCGAGCGACAAAATCAGGCGTTGCTGGCGTCAATGAATCACCGCGCACGCATGCAGCTCAGGTTGCAACAGACCGTTGAAGGGCTGTCGATCGCGGCGATCAGCTACTACGTGGTGGGGTTGGTGGGGTATGCGGCAAAAGCCATGAAGGAGGGTGGTGTGCCGTTATCTCCTGAACTGGTTACCGGTGGCTCGATTCCATTCGTTGTTTTGGCGATTTGGCTGGCGGTGCGACGTGTTCGCCAGCGTCTGGGGGTTGAACACGATGCCGCACCATTGTCACCACCGACTTCACGTAGCTAATTCAAATATGCCCACCGATGAGGTCAGATAGTCGGCTTGATTGCGCAGATTGATCGCCGCCGTTGCGCTCTGTTCAACCAGCGTGGCGTTTTGTTGGGTCATTTCGTCGAGGTCAACAACGGCCAGATTGACCTGATTAATACCGCCCGATTGTTCGATTGACCCCGCCGAAATTTCACTGATGAGTTCGCTGACCCGCTGGGTTTGTGAAACGATGTCGGTCATGGTGTTGCCTGCCGTTTTGACCAGCAGGGTGCCTTGGTCAACCCGTTCGACGGTTCGTTCGATCAGCACTTTGATTTCCTTGGCCGCATTGGCGCTGCGTTGGGCGAGGTTTCGCACTTCGCTTGCCACCACCGCAAAACCAAGGCCGTGTTCGGCCGCGCGTGCGGCTTCCACCGCGGAATTGAGGGCAAGAATATTGGTTTGAAAGGCGATGCCGTCAATCACGCTGATAATTTTAGTGATCTGTGTTGAGGCCGATTGGATGTCTGTCATGGTGGTGACCACACGGCCGACCACTTCGCCGCCTTTTTCGGCGACCGACGACGCATTTTGTGCCAGTGTTGACGCCATTTTTGCTGTGTCGGAACTCTGTTTAACGGTGCTGTTGAGTTGTTCAATTGCTGCCGCCGTACATTGCAAACTCGCAGCCTGTTTTTCGGTTCAAATGCTCAAATCGGCATTGCCCTGTGTGATATCGGACGAGGCAGCCGAGACATTGGCGACACCGGCTCGCACGTCGGCGACCCCGGCTTGATTCGAATCGCACTGGTCAATTTGTTGGGTAATGCTTGGAAATACACTGCCAAAGTGGAGCACGCCGTGATTACCCTGTGCGAGGTTTCGCGCAGTGGCAATCGGGTCGAATTTTTGATCAGCGACAATGGTGCCGGCTTTGATAATGCACACGCCAAACAATTATTTATGCCGTTCAGGCGATGACATAGCGAACGCGAATTTCCCGGCTCGGGTGTCGGGCTCGCCACAGTCAGCCGCATTTTGGTCAAACATGGTGGTGGTATTCGCGGCGATGGCACACCAGGCGCAGGGGCTCGCTTCTGGTTCGATTTGCCGACGACTGTTCAAGAATAGCATTCAA
>JAYTBF010000387.1:0-2573 GCA_043737175.1 Burkholderiales bacterium | reverse complement strand
GCTGGCGCGAATCCGCTCGGCCTCGGCCAACGACTCTTCACGGTTATTGATCTTCGGAAAATATTTGCGCACCTCGGCATCGGCGTTCATTTCGCACCACGTGTCAATGTCGCTATCTTTCCATTGCCGCAACATCACCCGCGGCGTGCGCAGCTCAATAGGCGATGAAAACGTTCGCAACAACAGTGAGGGCGAGTGTGGCATGGGCGCGCTTATTTTTTCGCGGCGTAGAGTTTATCGAGTGATTGTTCAAAGGCGTGATAACCAATACGGTCATACAATTCTTCACGCGTTTGCATGATGTCAATCACATTTTTTTGTGTGCCATCACGGCGAATCGCTTCGTAAACTGTTTCGGCCGCTTTGTTCATGGCACGGAACGCCGACAATGGATACAACACCATGGCGACATTTGCGGAGCGTAATTCTTCCGTCGTAAAAAACGGCGTTTTGCCGAATTCGGTAATGTTGCACAACACCGGCACCTTGGTCGCTTCGACAAACCGTTGGTAGGTTGGCAAATCGTAGGCGGCTTCGACAAAAATGCCGTCGGCACCGGCTTCCACACAGGCCACGGCACGATCGAGCGCAGCATCGACGCCTTCCACTTGAATGGCATCAGTACGCGCAATCAAAAAGAAATCTGCGTCAGTTTTGGCATCGGCTGCCGCTTTGACGCGATCGACCATTTCTTCTTTGGTGACAATTTCTTTCCCGGGCCGATGACCGCAACGTTTTGCGCCCACTTGATCTTCGATATGACAGGCGGCGGCACCAAACTTGATCAATGCTTTGATGGTGCGCGCGATGTTGAATGCCGACGGGCCAAAGCCGGTATCAATATCGACCAACAGCGGCAGATCACAGACGTCGGTGATCCGACGAATGTCGGTTAAGACATCATCAAGATTATTGATGCCCAGATCAGGCAAACCAAGCGAACCGGCGGCGACACCGCCACCAGACAAATAAATGGCGCGATAACCGGCACGTTTGGCGAGCAACGCGTGGTTGGCGTTGATCGTGCCGATAATTTGCAGGGGAGTTTCGTCCTTGAGGGCTTGACGGAATTTTGCGCCGGGGGATTGGGTCATTGATTCGCTCGATATTAAATAAATGGAACCACAGATGAACACAGATAAACACAGATCAAGGCATGTTTATGGATAACCTCATTTTCACCCGCGGAGGAAACCGGTTCTTTAAACTGATTGGCATTCATAAAGATAGTTTTTCTTGTTGCGCAATAAAATCAGCATCTGTCGTCTGAAAGTTTCGTCATCGTGAATCACTACCTGCCGGTATGTGAAACAGTTGATTAATACTCACGCACTTCGTTTTTATCCGTGTTTATCTGCGTTCATCTGTGGTTCATGAATTCGGTGTAAAAAACGCCGCAACGGCAGCATCGGGTATTTTAACGCCGGTCACCTGCGCTTTTTTCAGCAGCGACCAAAAGTAACGGTAGGTGGCACGATCGTGCAGCTCGCCTTGGTATTGAATCGGGCCCCAGTCGACTGCCTGTGCGGCGAGCAGAATATTCGCCGCGTCTTCCACCTCGGAGTGATCGGGTTTCATGGCGTCGACAATCGGTTGGATTTGCGCGGGATAAATCGACCACATCCGCAAAAAGCCAAATTCATTTCTGGCGCGGGTTGCGTCGGCTTTGACCACCTCGGAATTTTTCAAATCCAGGCAAACGTTGTGGGCAGGTACCACGCCATTGGCCAGTGCGGCGGCCACCACTTCGGCTTTTCCACGGGCGATAAGTCGATGTTCGAACTGGCCGGGCGAACGCATCGCCGAGGCGGGAATCGCGCCGTGGTGGGCGGAAACAAAATCCATCAAACCGAAATCGAGCACTTCAATATTGGGCAAGGCGGCAATTTGGTGCACGTCGCGTAATGCGCCGTGGGTCTCCACCAAAATATGAATGGGAATTTCACGTTCAATATTATTTTTAGCCGCCGTCACCCGCACGTAAGTAATCATTTCTTTGGCATCGGCCAAAGACGTGGCTTTGGGAATGGTGATGTAACGCAGCACGTTGCCGGCACCACCGACCAGGATTTCAATATCCTGCCGCCAGTGTGGGCTGGAGAAGTCGTGAATGCGCGCACCCGCCATTTTAAATTTGTTGGCCTCACTGGTCAGCATCCGCACAATCATTTCAGCGTGTTGTTTTTCCTGCCCTGCCGGTGCACCGTCTTCACAATCACAGGTGATATCGAAAATCGGGCCGAGTGTATCTTGCAGGGCAAGCGCCTTGCCGATGAGTTTTTCACTGCCGGCAAAATGTTCACACGAGGCGATAGCCGGAAACGGTTTTTCACCGGCAAACAAGGCCGACTCAGGATGGACTGCGGGCATGGCGAAGGTGGAGGATATGGTGGACATGGAGGACATAAAAGAGGCCTTGATAGGTTACGAACGACGCGGCATTAAAACTGTGTAGTCGAGTGATAACACCTGATGTTCAGTGTGATCGCCATTGGCTTCGGCTTGATTGGGTTCGACGTTTTTGTAGCCGGATAACTTGATCCGCAACGCGCCAAAATGATTGTTGATCGGCC
>JAYTBF010000386.1:0-2575 GCA_043737175.1 Burkholderiales bacterium | reverse complement strand
GTAAACGCGATCAATATCAGTCGGCAGCTGCCATCCGTGATCAGCAAATATGGCCTCAAATTCGGGTACACGTCGGCGCAATGCCGCGCCTACATTGGTTCGTAATTCGATCAAATCTGCCGGTGTAAACGGTGAAGTTGCGCTGATGATAAATTTATCAAAGCCAATACACGGCGCCTGTTCTAATGCGCAGATGTGCGCAGCAACCACGTCCTCGATGTCGACCCGCCGGTACAAGTATTCAATGGCCTGCAGATTGGCGATATCAAACGCTTCCCGACGGCTTGGGTCGTCATCATGTTCCGGAAAAAATCGCGAGGTTCTTAAAACCACGCAGGGCAGGCCGTGATTGCGGTGAAACAGTTGGCACAGATCTTCGGCAGCGGTCTTGGTGGCACCATAAATATTTTTTGGAATCGGTGCGACCTGTTCGGTGATCCAGGTTGCCGGTGCACCAGAAGCCGGTGTTAACGCGCCACCAAAGGCGCTGGTAGTACTGGTGAAAATGAAGGCGCGCACCTTGGTCGTGACGGCGGCCTCCAGCAGGTTGAGTGTGCCACTGATATTGGTGTCAATAAACTGTTGGTGACTGTGCGTTGCGACGTGTGGTTTGTGCAGTGTCGCGGTATGCAGAACGGTATCCACCCCTTGCATGTTGTGCAAAACAAGTTGTTGATCAGAGATGGATCCGACCACGTCGGTGAATGGCGAGGCAACAATATCGAGCCCGACCACCTCGTGGCCACCTGCACCGCGACCTTGCCCACGCAGTGTGCGAACCAGCGCTTCGCCCAAATGGCCGGCGCTACCGGTGACCAAAATTTTCATGTTCGAAAAATGGCTGGCTGGAAAAGGCGACCGTTACGGAAAGACGTTCAAGAAAATTTGAAGTCCTTAAAATCGGCGCGTAATTTAGTTTTAAGCAACTTGCCGGTGGCGGTGTGTGGCAGCGACTCGACAAACACCACATCATCGGGGGTCATCCACTTGGCAATCTTGCCGTCGTAAAACGCCAGTAGTTCTTCTTTGCTGAGCGTCGTTCCGGGTTTGAGTACGGCCAGTACCAATGGCCGTTCGTCCCACTTCGGGTGAGCTAGGCCAATGACGGCTGCTTCGGCGATAGCCGGGTGCGCCATGGCGATGTTTTCCAATTCGATCGAGCTGATCCATTCGCCGCCGGACTTGATGACGTCTTTGGAGCGATCGGTGATTTGCATATAACCGTCGGCATCAATGGTGGCGACATCGCCGGTTGGAAACCAGCCGTCCACCAGCGCTGACTTCTCCTCACCATGGTAACGCGTAATCACCCACGGGCCGCGTACCATCAAGTCACCAAACGCCTTGCCATCGTTCGGCAATGTTTTACCGGCGTCATCAATGACTTTCATTTCAACACCAAACACTGCGCGCCCTTGTTTGACGCGGATGGCAAATTGTTCGTCGTAACTGAGTAAGGTGTGTTTGGCCTTGAGTCGGCACACGGTTCCCAATGGTGACATTTCAGTCATGCCCCAGGCGTGCACCACATTGACCCCATAGATGCGGGCGAATTTATCGATAATGATGGGTGGACAAGCGGCCCCACCCACGACAGTTTCTTTCATGGTTGAAAATTTGACGCCGTGGGTTTCCACATGGGTGAGCAGACCCATCCAGATGGTGGGCACACCCAGGCTGACGGTCACTTTTTCTCGTTCAATTAAATCGTAGACACTGGCACCATCCAGCGACGCGCCGGGGAATACCAGTTTCGCGCCGGTCGCAGCGGCCATATACGGAACCGCCCAGGCGTTAACATGAAACATCGGCACCACCGGCATGACCGTGGAGAAGCCGCTGATGTTTAATGCATCAGGGGAAATGCCCGCATAACAGTGGTAAACGGTTGAACGATGTGTGTACAAAACACCCTTTGGATTGCCGGTGGTGCCGGAGGTATAACAAAGACTGGATGGGGTGGTGTCGGCGAATTGAGGCCAAACATAATCGTCGGCTTCGTTGTCCAGCAAATCTTCATAACAAAGCAGGTGTGGAATATTGGCGGCGGGCAAATGGGCGCGATCGGTCATGGCCACGTAGATTTCAACGTGTGGCAACAACGGCACCAACTTTTCGATCAACGGTGCAAAGGTAATATCAAAAAATAAAATGCGGTCTTTGGCGTCATTAATGATCCAGGCAATTTGTTCCGGAAAGAGGCGCGGATTGACGGTGTGAATAATGGCACCCATGCCGGATACCGCATAATACAGTTCGAAGTGGCGATAACCGTTCCATGCGATGGTGCCAATACAGTCGCCGTTTTTGGTGTGCAAATGTTTGAGCGCATTCGCCAGTCGCTTCGCACGGCGATTGGCGTCACGATAGGTGTAACGATGCAGACCGCCTTCGATGGTGCGCGAGACAATTTCGGAATCGCTATGGTTTGCCGCCGCATATTCGATAAGAGAGGAAATGAGTGGTGCTTGTTCCTGCATGGTTTGGCGCATGGCGACTTTCTTTCGAAATTGAGCAATAGTCGCATTGTGTCATACCAATAAAAATTCGCAAAACGGGCCCGGTACTTTCACCG
>JAYTBF010000385.1:0-14483 GCA_043737175.1 Burkholderiales bacterium | reverse complement strand
GTTAAACTCAAACGAAAAATGAAAATCGTCATGGATTGTGGCAACGGTTCACCCGCCGTGGTTGCCAGCCAATTATTTTCAGCGTTGGGCTGCGACATTGTGCCGTTGTATTGTGATGTTGATGGCAATTTTCCGAATCATCATCCCGATCCGTCCCGGCCGGAAAATTTACAAGACGTGATTCGTGCACTCAAAGAAACCGACGCCGAAATTGGCATCGCCTTTGACGGTGATGGCGATCGTTTGGGAGTGGTCACCAAAGACGGTGAAATAATTTTCCCCGATCGTCAGTTGATGTTGTTTGCCGCGGACACACTCAGCCGGGAGCCGGGTGGCACGGTTATTTTTGACGTCAAGTGTTCACGTAATGTCGCGCCATGGATTAAAAAACACGGCGGTGTGCCGATGATGTGGAAAACCGGGCACTCACTGATCAAAATCAAAATGAAGCTGGTGGATTCGCCCATTTCCGGTGAAATGAGCGGCCATATTTTTA
Organism: Burkholderiales bacterium; assembly: GCA_043737175.1. GTDB lineage: Bacteria > Pseudomonadota > Gammaproteobacteria > Burkholderiales > Usitatibacteraceae > UKL13-2. The sequence continues at coordinate 13,987 of JAYTBF010000385.1, read as the reverse complement.
TCAAGGAACGTTGGTACGGATTCGACGATGCCCTGTATTGTGGTGCGCGCCTGCTTGAAATCGTCAGCGCCTTTGCCGACGCCAGCACGCCGTTAAAAGCACTGCCGGACGCGTTATCCACACCGGAATTAAATTGGCAGTTGGCGGAAGGCGAACCCCACGCCTTGATTGAGCACGTCAGAAAAACCGCCACCTTTACCGATGCGGTCGAAGTCATCACCATCGACGGGGTGCGCGTCGAATACGCGGACGGCTTTGGCCTTGCCCGCGCCTCCAATACCACACCGGTGATTGTGTTGCGATTTGAGGCCGACAATCAGGCCGCGCTGACGCGTATCCAGGAAGATTTCCGTCGCGTGTTGCAGTCAGAAAAACCGGATGTGCCGTTGCCGTTTTAGGTTTCCGGCAAAAAAAACGCCCTGATTATGGGCGGTTTTTTTCGGTCAAAAAATCTCACGGGCCGTACTAGTTCCCGCAAGAACTCACAAAAAATCGCTGCATGCGTGGCGCCAGGAAAAAACAACCTCTCCCGGTCAGCGAAACCGTGTTTATATCAGGTGTGGCATTACTCTTGATGATCAAACTTCCAATTTGACTTCCCAATCCGCGCGGGCTAAACAAAATGTTGATGATACAGTTTTGCCCTGGATTCAAAGCTGGGTTCAGCGGCGTCGGACAAGTGTTGGTCTGACTGAAATCACCCGTGATGCTGATACTGGTGAGATTCAGTGGCGCTTGACCGACATTGGTCACCGTAATTCTCTGACCGGACGTGATCATCCCGACAAAGGTGTTGCCAAAACCGATGGTGGTCGCACTGAGATTCACGATCGGGATTGGCACTGGTTCGGCATTGCCGGCAAGTGTGATGCGGGTTCTGCCGATGCTGGCGTTCGCCGCATTGCTGTTGATGTCAAGGTTCAACAATTTGGTGCCTATTGTGGCGGTTGGACTAAAGCTGACCGAGAGCGTGCAACTGGCATTAGGAATGAGCGTCGATCCACAGTTGTTGATGCCAAAGGTGAAGTCACGCAGCTGCGTTGCCGGATTGGCTGGACTCGTTGCGAAGCCGCCGAAAGCCAGATTGGCAGTGCCAATGTTGGTGATTGACAGTTGCTGCGGGCTGCTGACGGTATCGAGAACCTGACTGCCAAAATCAACGCCGCTTGCCACGCGAATGATCGGTTCCGGCCGTGGTGTGCCATTACCGGTCAGGCTGACCGCACTGGTCGTGGCGGAACCACTGGCGGTACCATTGTGGCTGATCGTCATCACAGCGTTTGCATTGCCAGTCACGCCCGGCGCAAACACGATGCTGATGTAACAGCTGGTGGCCGACGCTAGACTGAAACCGCAATTTAGTGTCGTTGATGGTATCGGGGGATTCGGCGGCACCGGTACGGCGGCCTGCGGTACACGCTGGAAGGCACCGGCACTCAGGGTAATATTTCGTAATTCCAGCGTGGCCAAGCCGGTGTTGCTAATGATCACCGACCGTACATTTGAGGTAGAGCCGACTGCCTGATCGCCAAATGCAAGCACTGTCTCGGTCAGGTTGATGTTGGCGCGCGGGACAATTACACCCGTGCCATACAGAAGTATCGAATTACCACCAGATAGGGAATTCGTACTGACCGTGATAAATCCGGTCTGCTGGTTGGCAGTAAGCGGGTTAAAACGAATACTGATATTGCAGCTCGCGCCGGCTGCCAAAGTGTTTGGGCTCAGTGGACAATTGCTAACAAAATTAAAATCACCGCTGACGACCACACTACTAATCAACATCGGTAATGAGCCACTGTTTGCCAGAATAACCACCATGGCCGCGCTGTTGGTGTCAACCGCCTGGGTTCCAAAATCGATTGAGCCAATGCTCAGGTTTATGATTGGACCCAATGGTGCGGTAATACTGATTGACGTGGCTTGATTGGCTTGTCCGGCACCATTGGTCGCACGTAGGGTAAAGGTATAAGTGCCGGCGGCGGTTGGCGACCCGCTAATGGTGCCGGTGGTGGCGTTTAAACTCAGACCCGGTGGCAATGACCCGCTTGGGATCGACCAAGTGATGGGAGTAGTGCCGCTGGCTGCGGGGGTGAAGCTATAGCCCGCCCCAACCAAACCACCCGACGGGGCAGCACTGGTGATGGCGGGAGCGGTGCCACCGCCAACAGGATTGACCGTAACTGCAAAAGTAATCGGTGACGGGTTTGAATAAACAAACGGCGAGGTCATCGCGAATCCACCCGCTGGAATGGAAAATGTGTAGACCCCTGGTGTGGACGGCGCAATAATTTGCGACGACGCAATATTACATGTGACACCAGGTTGCACCGTTCCAGATGAAAACGCAAATTGGTTGCCACCGGCCACATATCCCGAATAACTGCCAGAGCAAAATGAATTTGCCGCTGCTTGCGGATAGGAAATGTTCGGCACGTCATGGACAAATCCTGACGGGAAAGTGATTGCCGCGCTAACTCCACTGACAGTCGGATTGCCGCCTGCATTACCCACCCTGAATGAAAATACCATGGCGTTGCCCGCAACAACGGTACTCCCCAGGCTAATACCAAAAGTTGGCAGTGCAAACGCGGTTGCCGCACCAACCAAATTCCATTTGTAGGTCACATCCCCAATGATCACACTCAACACCCCAACATCGGTGCCCGCCGTTGCCCGGCTATAGGTGACATTAAAATTGCAACTGTTCCCCGGTGCAAGACTGCTACAGCCGGCATCCGCCACCACCACAAAAGCGGCCAAATTACTGGTCGGCGAAAGATCCTGCGTGGTGCCGGAAGTGTTTTGCACCGCAAAGGATTGACTCTGGCTGCCACCGGCGACAATCGCAAAATTGTTATAGGTCGAGGTGTAGGCCAATGGCGAGACTTTTTGCAGAGAAAATTCCGAGGTGCCGCTGCTGTTTCCGGTAATAGGTGGACTCGCGGTCATGGTCGGGTGATATACCGCTTCCGCATGGGTAATTTGAAAGGCAGCCGTGCCAGACCCATCAGTCGCTGGTGTGGTGGTGGAGGCGACGTATTTATTGCCAACACCCTTGTTGGCGGAATCAAGGGCTATCGTTGAATTGTCGAACAGATCAATATTGAACGGCACACCCAACACCGACGCAAATTGAAGGTCGGCGTTGATAGTGGTGGTGACGTTTGCCCCGGTCCACTCGTAGATGATTGCATTAACAACCGGATATCCGGGTGCCTTGCTGTTCAGTCCACGATTGGCGTGATAGCAGTTGTCCGAATTGGGCGATAACGTTGCCCCGAGGATGTCCCTGGTGCCGATTGTCTGGAAGACATTTCCTAAATCAATACCGAGGGAGCCTTGGACACCAATATTATTTTGTCGGATAAAAGTATTGTCAGGGCCACATTCTGTTCCGGGCACATAAACGCCCATGCCACTATTTGATTGGATGGTGTTACCTGTGATCGTGGTCGAGTCGGCACCGACAACAATGCCATGGTTATCGTTAAAGCTGACGATATTATTCTGAATAAGGATATTTGTCCCCGCCCAATTCGACTTGATTCCTCTACCACCATTGGGCAACGCGGAACCACCTGTTTTGTCAGTGCCAATATAATTGTTGGTGACGACCGTGTTTGGTGCAAAAACGTTAATGCCCTCTAACGTATTGCCGGAAATGACGTTACGATCAGCCGGGGAGGCCGTGCCAATCAGCAATCCATTCGCCAAGGCGACCGCCTTGGTGCGACGTGCCGACTTTTCACCGCTTCCGCTTGGGGCAACTGATACATTTGAAGTCACGACTGCCCGAATGCCAACGCTGTTTCCCGACGCCGAGTCGCCGGTGACATTGGTGCCAATAAAGTTACCGATGATCTTGGAATTAGTGGCGCTCAGCGTATTGATACCACTGCTGCTAAACCGTGAGATCGCCAAACCGCGCACCACAATGTTGTCCGCGGACATTATCAGACCGGACCCGACAGCGCCTGAATTGAGCCCGTCGAGATGAATTTTTAATTCTGCGTTGTTGCCCTGCGCGAGGGTGTTTGCGGAGGAGCCTGGCTGGGAATAGCCATCGATGGTGGTATTGGCGCAATTGATATTCGGTAAATCGGTAAGCGGTGAGATGACATGCGGCCCGCCGCCCGCAATATTGAAATTAATGATTTTGGTTGTTGCCGCGCAATTGGTTTGTACATCCAGCAAAGCTTGTCGAAGCGATCCAACCCCAGAATCGGCTGTTGAGGTGACTGTGGCGATAAACGGCGGCGCACCGATCGTAATACTCACCACCTGGGTCGCATCGGGTATCGTCCCATTGGCTGCCTGCACAGTGAAGCTGAAGTTGCCCGCAGTAGTCGGCGTGCCGCTGAGCTTACCGGTCAGCGCGTTCAAGGTAAGCCCCGTAGGTAAGCTACCGGATAATACTGACCAATCAAAAGGCGCGGTGCCATTGGCGGTGAATTGGTGGCTATAGGCTGTGTTAATTGCCCCGCCCGCTGGCGCGCTGCTGGAGATCGTAGGGGCGACCAGCGATGCTAAAGGCGGCTGGATGAAATTGCCTACGCCGCTCGCACCGGATGGCACGGTCAGCGTGGTTAGAACGGAGTAGCTCGCCAGACTAACGACATAAACTCTGTTGGTACCAATGGTCGTCGCAACGTACGCATAGGTACCAGCCGGGTTGAGCGCGACACCTTGGGGATTGGCGGCGATGCCGGTAATGGTGGTGAATAACGTATGCGTTGCTGCATTGATGACCGACAGGCTATTGTTGTCATAGTTCGCTACGTAAAGTTTTAAGCCATCGGCACTAATCGCCATGCCGTACGGTCCAGTTGGCGTGGCAATCGTTGCAACCACGCTGTGGGTGGTGGTACTAATGACAGAAATGCTGTTGCTCGAATAATTCGAGACATAGGCATAGGAACCATTTGGGCTAAACGCTACACCGCGTGGATTGGCCCCCACCGGAATCGTCGCGATAACCGCGTTGGTTGTGGTATTGATAACCGACACACTGTTGTCACCATTTTGATCATTGGTGACGTAGACAAGGGTGCCCGCCGGATTAACCGCGATGGCGTTGGGCCAGCTTCCGACGGTGACGGTCGTAAGCACGGTGTTGGTCGCCGTATCAATCACTGAAACTTTGTTGATGGCTTCATAATGCGCGACGTAGACGCGGGTTCCCGCGGCATTTACGGCGACACCATAAGGCGCGTTCATCACCGGAATGGTGGCGACGACGGTCTGCGTGGCGGTATCGATGACTGACACACTGTTGCCGGCGTAGTTGGCCACGTAAACCTTTGTGCCGTCATTGGTTACTGCAACACCAAATGGTGCCACACCAACGCCAATGGTACCTGCCAGCGTATTACTTGACGTGTCAATCTTTTGTACTACATTGGTTCCAGAACTTGCAACATAAGCAAAGGGCTGCGCCTGCGCAATGGCACCCACTGCCAGCAACAACAGGCTGATGATGGAATGGGCTACAAGACGAGAAAAAATGGTTTTCATAACCTAACTCCGGTGACTCATGGATGGATCGTATGCAATTTGGAAATGACGCTAAATTTCGAACTTCGAGGAGCAACAAAAAAATATCACTCCAAAATGGGCGAGCCCTTTGAGGCATTTGTCTCTAAAAAAGCGCACCGATAATGGTGATATTTTTTTTGCGGTTGTAACAGTTAAACGCGTCACCGCGGAATTTCACCAATTGCGTCCTGAGATCGAGACACGACCCGTTCAGAGATTATCTTTTCAGCCGTACGTATCACCCTCTTCGCCGAAACACGATCGCGCCAGTGATGTTGTTGTTGATGCTATAACTCACACCCGCGCCCTGTCCGGTGCGGCCGCTGAAAAAACCATCTAGGCTACCCGTACTGTTCGCACCACAAACGGGTGAGCAGGTAATGATCAACTGTGTGGGCGTCGGCAAACCGGCCCCCAACGCCTGGCCGGTATTGGCGCCAAACGTCATGTCACGGTAAATTGGCATGCCGTTGGCGCTTGCGTTCCAAGTTTGATTGGCGATGGTGACGTTAACCGATGCATCCGCTGTGCGTGCGCTGAAGTTGGCATTTAATGTCGCGGTATTCATGGTGCCAACATTTGACTGACCGTCGGTGGGACGGGTCGAGCCAATCACGTCATATACGGCAGTACCGGTTAATGGTAATGACACAGGGCCGGATTGAGGGGCACTAAAAATATAGTGAAGGCTGCGGCCTGCCAGACTGGTTTCAGCGCCACCTATGGTTGCGGTTCCGCCTGACCAACGGCCCCAGGATAATCCGGTCGAAGCATCAAAGCCGGTATCAAACGTTTGCGCCGTTCCCAACGCGTAATTTGCGTTTCCGTTGATTGTGCCATTGGCGCGCGCGAAAGGCGCACGAAAGGTAATCGCCCGACCATTGCCATCCACGTTCATTTCCGCAGGCCGATTAATGGTGGCATAGGACTGTGAATACTGGGAGCGCGTCAACGATCCGGTTGGATCCGAAATCAGACCGTATTGAAATTGCGCGCTGCCATTTTGTGCAGGCCCTTGAAACGCCAGCACGCCGCTAATATTCCGAAAGGCGTTCACGCCGGCATCCTGAAACGAATAACCCATAATCACGCCATTTAAGGCGGCCCCAACAAAACTGCCCTCAATGATGCCGCTGAGTCCAAAGTTGTTGTTGGAATTTTGCCCGGTAGTATTGTTGGTGATCACCAGGCCAAATCCGGTGATCGCAAAAAAACTATTCAACGAAAACGGCACGTTAGCCGCCTGCAGCGTGTAATTAGTAGCGGTTGCACCAGGCATGGATAACAAGATGGTTGCGTTCAATAATCTGGCAGTGAAATTCACATCCAATAACGTTGATGTGATAGATCCTGTGACCCCGAGCTGATCCGTTGGTGAGGTTGCGCCAATCCGTAAGTAAGTTGCCGTGCCGGTCAATACATCAGAAAGGTAAAAGGGGTAGCCAGACCCACCGTAGGCAAAATGGGTCGTTGCCGCTGATCCACCGAACGAACCCAATCCGACAAGCGTCAGATTTGAAGGCGCATTCCAGCGGCCAATCGTAATGCTCGAGCCATTGCCAAGGTCAAACGACGCCGCGTCGGCAATGGTGCCGCCGGTAATGGTTGCGGACGAACCGAATCCGCCGACAACAGAATTAAATCCACGCAGACTGCCATTCTCTAACGTCATTCCAGAAGTCAATGCCTGGCCGGAATAGGTCGAGGCGCTGCTGGCAAGAACAATGTCACGTAAACCGGACGGATCGGGCACCACGACAACCGGCGCAACAATATTGATATTGACCGGAGGGGTACCGGTTCCACCTGTAGCGCCACTGCTGCCACCACCGGTACCTGTATTGGATTGCGGATTACTCGATGCGACTGCCGGCGGTGCGGGAGGTGCGGGCGGGGCCTCGGCTTGTTTGGTGGTTTCCTTGGCCGTCATGGTGTTGGAGGCCGCCAAAATTGACGGCGGCGTCGGAATTTTTTCCGGCGGTTTGCCCTGTTCGATCTTAACGGTGTCATTCGGGAATGTAATGATCGGCGCAAAATTACCGCTGAGGCTGGTAATGATATGGCTGCCCTCAATAGTGTGATTTATCGTCACCGGATTGCCGTCATCTTCCTCATGCGAAAGAATATTGCCGGAACCCCGAATACCCACGGTCGCGACCCGTGTTTTCATTTGGTAACGATCACGGCTTGACGCACTTAGCAGCCCTGTAAACGTTCGCAACGTTCCACGCAGAAGGGACAAAATAGCCCCATCTTGATCGCCCGCTTTGCGCTGATAACTTTCAATCCGCAATTGAGAGTTGGAACGCAACGACAACTTCGCCTGGTCGATCATTGAAAGTTGTGCCATGCCGTCGGCACCGGAAATGATCAAGTCACCGGGATTGACCTCACTCCCGCGGATGGCAGCTACTCGACGCCCGTTGGTTTCGATCAACACACTGCCCGTGACGTAGGTAAAGGTGCCGCTGGCTGCCAGCAGTGGCGACGGCGTGATCAAGGCGCCCACACCACCGATCATCAACAAAGCCAAGGCAAGCCTTTGCAATGCGGACGAAGCCAGAGGGAATTCGACCGATCGTTCGGTACTGTCTGTACGTTGATTTTGTATGACGGGTTTAGTCATTTTGCAACTCCCAAAAAATTACCTGAAATCGCATCGAATCGTCGATGAAATTTCGTGGCGGGTGTAGTCGTAAATCGCAATGTTCGAGTCGTTTCGCGACGCAAACCACTGCGCACGCAGATTACACCGATCCTTAAAGCGCCAATTCACACCGAGTGTGATGTCGGCTAATTTGTCACGGCCAAATTCAACCGTGGTGGCACGCGCGAACGCGCTATCGTCACGCCGCTGCGAAAAACCCAATGCTAAAAATGGCGACAGTTTCTCGGTCAGATTCATTTGCCCGTAGGCACGCAGCCCGGACACCCGTTTTGATTTATCCGTCACGCCATCCGCCAATTTCCGCAACGCGCTATCGCGTGTGCCAAAAACAGTGAACTGGACGAGCGGTGCACTTTTTCCTTGTATTGACCTCAACCAGGAAAGGCTGGCGATATTGGCATCAAAATCTTCAATGTTGTTTTTCGGGAATCGGGTCTGTGTCCGAAACGCCGCCATGCTGAGTTGATTTACCGGGTTGACATTCAAGCGCCACTCAAGCCCGCCGATGGCCGTATAACGATCATTTTTCGGCTTCGGTTCCCCAGGCGCATCACCGTCCTGTTGGTAGGCGTTGTACGAGGTATTTATTCGAAATTGATATTGGCCGCCATCATAAATGGCGCTCGCCCGCGCATCCGCCGCGCTGGAATTAAATTCCCCTTCGTTGCGGTAGCCACGACCTCTTAAATCACCACCAACGTAGGCGCTCCATTGATCTGAAACCGGCAAAATGACGTCGGCTCCGACCGCCGCACCAAGGTATGGCGCCTTGCGTTTGATCGAATTGCCGGTCGGACTCACACCCACCAAATTAAACGCCTGCTGCACCGCCGTCGTGAAGTCATTCGGTACGCCTGTCAGGTTGCTGTCATATCCCAGCGACATCTCGCCCCAGACGCTCCACATCCGTTTAGCCGTACGACGCCGTTCGGCAATCGCCTGCAAATATTTTTCAATGGCGTTCAACGCCGACGCGGGCGGACTCAAGGCCTTGAGTTTTTGAAAGGTGCCATCGGCGAGATCAAGCGACCCGGCATTAAAATAAGCGCGCGCCAAATCGAGTTGCGCGCCGGCATTATTAGGCTGCGCCGCCAACACCCGTTCAAACGCGATGATCGCCTCGTCGATTTTTCCGCTATCCAACGCTGCCACTCCGAGCAAATAATCAAACTCGACATTGCCCGTTAGTTTGTCTTGCTCGGCGCTCAGCAATATATACGCTTGTTTGGGGTTCATTGCTGCTATCAAACGCTTGGCTTCGTCGAATAATTGAGGATTTGCCAGTACTGAAAAAGTCGCCAATGTTGCAACGGTCGCAACTACGGTGGCAACAGTGCGCGTAACAATCGCGAACCGATGTGACGCATACAACTGCGAATCCAACATATTTTTCATAACGATATCCGGTGAGTTCGGAATTTGAATTGTTGGGCAACAATGAAGCGCCGTGATGCATCTGAATGATCAGAATAAAATCTCGCCAGAGCAAACAACCAACCGCATTTTTGCGCGCGATACGACCCACGCCTACCCGACCCTCATTTTTTTCTTCCAACTATACTATGCCCAAGCCATTGGCTTGTAAACGGCATGTCAGGCACAAAAGTCCTATTTACGCCATTTTTCATGCCGGCACCCCGCATTCAGGGGATGCATTTGGTTTACGCACGGCGTTACTAAAATGGCCGATGTGATGAACCGCACACGAACAAGTGCCGTCAGAAGCACATTTTGAGGTGGGATCGACTGGTGCGGCCGTTGGCAGACAGAATCCAGCCCAATTTTTGACCGCTCAATGATCGCGCAATATTTCCCTGGCGGCGTTGTGTCCGGGGATGCCGGTCACGCCGCCACCAGGATGGGTGCCGGCACCACATTGGTACAGCCCCTTGATGGGTGTGCGGTAGTCGGCGTAGCCCAGAATCGGCCGGGTGGAAAAGAGCTGATCAAGCGATAACGCGCCGTGGAAAATGTCGCCGCCAATCAGACCAAATTTTCGCTCCAAATCGAGCGGCGAATGAATCTGCCGGCCAATCACACTTGCCGCAAAATTTGGCGCGTATTGATTGACGGTATGAATCATCAAATCGGCCACGGTTTCACGATGATCATCCCATGAATCGCCATTCGGCAGTGTCGGCGAAACATGCTGACAAAACAGACTGGCGACGTGTTTTCCGGCAGGGGCAAGTGAATCGTCGACAGTCGAAGGAATGAGAATTTCCACAATCGGATTTTTTGACCAACCGCTGCTCTTCGCATCAAAAAACGCCTGCTCCATATAGCGCATGGTTGGCGCCATGATGATGCCACTCGACAAATGCCTGCCGGCTTCCGGCAGGCAGCTAAACTGCGGCAATTCTGACAGCGCAACATTCATGCGAAAAGTACCGGAGCCGCATTTATAGGCGTTGATGCGCCGGGTAAATTCAGCAGGAACATACTGCGTGGCAACCAATTTTCCAAACAACAGTTTTGGATTGAGATTCGATACCACGCGCTTGGCGAGCACCGCTTCACCACTCTTCAGTTGCACACCAACCGCAACATTTTTTTCCACCAACACCGACTCGACTTCGGCATTCAAGCTAATGACTACCCCGCGTGCGACGGCTTCCTTGGCCATGGCCTGGGTGATTGCGCCCATGCCGCCCAAGGCGTGACCCCACGTACCGGGTTTGCCATTTACCTCGCCAAATACATGATGCAACAACACATAGGCCGATCCGGGCGTATAAGGCGACGCAAAATTGCCGACCACACTGTCGAAACCAAAACACGCCTTGATCGCGTCCGACTCAAAATATTGATCAAGCACATCACCGGCGCTTTTGGTGAATAGATCAAGCACATCCCGCCGCGCAGCCATATCCAGAGTTTTGAAACGTTTACCGACTTTCCACGCCTGCAAAATATCGCCGATGCCCCCGCCAATATTCGGTGGCGTTTCAAGCAACAGGTCTTTTAATACCGCCGCCACACGGTCGAGCATGGCGTAATAACTCGGCAATTTTTCCGCGTCTCGCTGGGAAAACTTAGCAACTTCGCGCTGCGTATCCGCCAGTGTGGGGCCCACCTTTAAAAAATCCCCCGGTGTGGCCGATAACGGCAGGAAATTTGCGTAGGGTCGTTCAACCACCCTCAGACCGTGCGCGACCAAATGCAAGTCGCGGATGATCTTCGGATTCAACAGGCTGACGGTGTAGCTGGCGGTTGAATTGCGAAAACCGGGATAAAACTCCTCGGTGACCGCGGCACCGCCTACAATGGAGCGGCTTTCCAGCACCCTGACCGTCATGCCCTTTTTTGCCAGATAACAGGCACAAACGAGCCCGTTGTGTCCGCCGCCGACGATAATCGCATCATAAATTTGTGTCATGATTTTTGTTGGATACTGAATTGTTCAGGCAGATATTATCGACCATGCGCGCAGCCAATTCTCTTGTCGTCTGTTTACTTTTTTTCCTCGCCGGATGTGCCGGTGGTATTGCCGAATACAACGGTGCCGATGCACCACGATTCGCATCCTACCCGCCGGAGCAACGGCCTCACATCGCACTGGTATTGGGCGGCGGCGGCCCCCGGGGATTCGCCCATATTGGTGTTTTGAAGGTGCTCGAAGAAAACGGCATTGAAGCCGACCTGATTGTTGGTGCCAGTGTCGGGGCGAGGTTGGGTGCAATGCATGCAAACGGCATGAAAGCGGCAGAAATCGAAAAGCTCGCCCTCGATTTTGACGTCACGCGCTTGATCGGCATTTCGACATCCGGATTGGTCGGCAACGGTTCCGCCGTTTACCGCTGGGTCGACGAACTGGTCAACAGTCGGCCGATGGAGTCGATGACAAAAAAATTCGCGGTGACGGCGGCACGGGTATCCGACAACCAATTAACTATTTTTAATGCCGGCAATACCGCCGCGGCGGTACACGCCTCCAGCGCGAACCCGGCTCAGTTTTCACCGGTTCGCATACGAAATGTGCTTTATCAGGATGGTGATGAGGCGGCACCCGTGCCCATTAAAGCCGCTCGCCGCCTTGGCGCGAAATTGGTCATTTCTGTGGATGTTTCCGCCTATTTATCCACAACACCACCATCCGTTCCAGTGTCGTGGCAGATCCGTGATCAAAAGCGCAATGCCATGGTTGCCAGTGAGGCGTCACTGGCCGATGTCATGATTCACCCTGATCTGGGTTATTACGCGTCGATCAAAACCGATTACCGGAAAATGGCAATCGCCCGAGGGGAAGCCGCCACACGGGCGGCGTTGCCGAAAATTCGCGCCGCGTTGGCCGGTGCGGCGCTCGGACAATAGCGCCTACCCGCTACTGCGCGATTTCCTTCATCACCTGCGTAATATCAACAGTGCGGGCTTTTTGCTGAATGTCCGGCAGGTAACGTGTTTGTAACTGTCTGGCGTCACCCAGCACATCCGAAAAAGCCTGTTTCAGCGTATCCGCACTGAGCGTGCGCCCACCGCCATAGTATTTTTTGGCGACCTGACCGAGTGCATAGGTGGTCGCAAACGAAAACGCAGAACCAGTCACTGCGCTGCCCGCCGCGCGACCGATGCCACCGGCGACCTTGCCCAGTAATCCGCCGATCAATTTTCGACCAAATTGCTCGATGTATTGCGAGGTCAACCCCACCCCCAGCGTGCCGAGAAAGTCCTTGATGTGACCCTTGTCGAGCTCAAAACCGTGCGCTTTACCAATGCGATAAACCATTTTGATCTGCAGCGGAATAATGGCCATCGACGCCAAGCTTTGCGGCAATAATTCAAGCGCCCCGTTCAAAATGCTGTAGTTCAAAATCATCTTATCCATTTCGGCCTGAGTCATGGTTGCGGCGAATCCGGCCATTTGGGTCTGCGTGTCATGGGTCTGCGTGCCATGGGTCTGCGTGCCATGAATTGGCCCGCCATCAGTCGATGTGCCCGCGCCGCCAGTCAAGGGTGCCGCCGCCAGCATGGTCGCGTCGTTCGTGACCCCGGCAACCGCCGCCGCCGCCAGGCCCAACGACACACGTAATTCGTTCAGGAATATTTTTTCATTCACCGATAGTGCGGCGTCCGCATCACACACGCCGACCGCAAATTCGTAAGCGATGGTTTTTGCCTCAGGCGTAGCCAGTCGTTTGGCAACCTCGTCCAGCGTTGATTTTTTCAGCACCACATTCTGAAAAATTGCGGCCGTATTGATACTGCTGCCGGCACCCAACGCGTCACCAATACGGCGGATTTCCGCGCGCTCTTGGTCCCCCTTGTTGCCGTCGGCAAAGGCGGCCATAAAGGCAATGGTCAATATTGCTTCGCGCTCATAGTCGTTCATGTGGATTCCTTAAAACAGGTTTAGACGGCGTGTCTGCGTAAAGTTTCAAAATTTAAACGTGCCGACTGACGGCCTTTTTGAAGCGGTATTGTCTGAAAACACCCGTCAACATTAGTGTTTCATTTTTTGATGAGCACTACTTTTTCCTGCACACGCAAATCAAATTTCTCAACATTTACCACCACCCGCTCGTGGGTGCCGTTGCCGATCAAATCACGCGCGTCGTGCACTTCAATGTCAAACAAAACCTTGCGCCCGTCGACCTTGGTGACCACCGCACGTGCCGTAATGGCCATGCCCACCGGGGTGGCGGCAATATGCGAAATGTTCAAATGGGTGCCAAGGCTTTGGTGGCCGGGTGGCAAATGCGGCTCACACGCCAGCAACGCCGCCGCCTCGATGACATTGATCATCACCGGTGTCGCCAATACGGAAATTTTGCCCGAGCCGAC
>JAYTBF010000384.1:0-14496 GCA_043737175.1 Burkholderiales bacterium | reverse complement strand
CCGTCACCGAAAAACCCGCCAAACCCATGCCCAGCCGGATTTCCCCATGGGGTATTTATGATGTGTTTACCGTCGCCGATGGCGAACAAATATTTTTGGCGGTGGTATCCAATACCCAGTGGCACCTTTTTTGTGAGGTGTTTGAATTTGCCGACTTGCGCGCGGACATGCGGTTGGCCACCAATGTTGACCGGGTGAATGCACGCCAATGGATGATGCCGATTTTGTATGAACGGATGGCAAAACACCGTGCGGCAAAAATTGCGCAGATGTTTGAAAAGGCGGGATTGCCGTTTGCGCCGATCACCAAACCGCATGAATTATTTGATGACGCCCATTTGTTACAAAGCGGCGGATTGGCCGACATTGCCGTGCCGGCCGACTGCAGTGGTGCCGGCAAACCGATCGCCACCAAAACACCCTTATTGCCGTTGATGTTGAATGGCACCCGCCCACCGATCCATTGCGGGCCACCGTCACTTGGTCAGCACACGCAGGCCATGCTGGCGGAACTGGGTTACAGCGATGCGCAGCAGGCTGAACTGCAGCGTGCCGGTGTGATTGCCACCGGCAACTAAATCGCCCCGTCAGCCCGGCGGATGTGCATCAATACACCAACACCACCTACAAACGAATTTCCAAGCGCAACGCCGTCGACAGTTTGGTGCGGCCATTGGTGGTCACGGTTTGTTGTTCGCTGCCCTGCAATAGGACGTTGGTGTTGATGGCGTCATTCGGCAACAAATTGGAAAACGCCAGCCTTACCTTAATACTCGAATTCACCGTCCATAAAACATAGGCGTCTAGTACCCGCTTGGTGCTGACCTTTTGCAGTTGGGTATTGGTTAATTGCAGTTCGTGGGCCGGCACCCAGTTGACACTGCCACCGATGGAAATGGGTGAGCCACGAAAGCGATAGTCCGCACCGAAATTTCCGGTCGCACGTGGCTGTTCACCAATTCGATTATTGGGCCCGTTGACGGCGTCAACCTTGGAGTCAAAAAGGCTCAAATTGGTGCGCAGGTTTATCGCCGGTGCGTTGGGTATCAACTCCGGCAGCCGGAACTTGGCGTCAAATTCGATGCCGCTGGTGCGCGCCTTGCCGAGATTTTGCGGACGATTGACGTAGCGCGGTGAGGTTGCCCACGAAACGTTTTCCAGCGCGGTCACACTGCGAATCAAGTCGGTTATGTGACGCGTGAATAAATTCACCGCCAGTGTGCCGCCACCTTCGAAATAGTTTTCGTAGGCGACATCAATGCCGTTGGCGAGCTCCGGCTTCAGGTTGGCGTTGCCGGCGCGATCCGGCGTGATCGAGGTGTTGCTGCCGGGAACTGGAAACAAGGTATTCAGACTGGGCCGTGCCACCAAATTTTGCGTGGACGGTGCGCGGTAACTTTGTGTCAGGCTCATGCGAATTTGGTCGCGCCGTGGAGAAGCAAACCGCCACACACCGTGTGCGAGTGGTGTGATTACACTGCTATTGTTGCTGACCGGGTTGGAAACCGTGCGGCTATTGGTGTTGATTTCTTCCCAACGTATGCCGAAATAGGTGGAAAACTGTGGCGAGGGATCCCATTCGTCCTGAATATAAAGTGCTTTGCGCTTGGTTGCGACATCGATTTGGCTACCAAAATCGGCCAACAATGGTGCGCCATTTAATAACGTGGTTGCATTGTCGCTGCGTTTGATATTTTCGTATTCCCAACCGCCGACCAAACTATGTTTGCCGTCACCCCAGCTGTACATGAGTTTGCCGACCAAATTCCAGGACTGGTCCTTGGTGTGGCTTTCGGTGGATTGACTCAGTACCGGGCTGCCGTTGGCGGCCCGCTCACGCAATATTGAATTGCCATCTGATTTGAATTGGCCAGCTGTGCCGCGCAACTCCATACGGGTGCTGGGGTCAAGGCGTTTCACTAATGTGGTCATGAGGCGGGCGACATTAAACTCTGTGTCTGCGTCCGATCGACTGGTCGCGTAAGGCGCGGGTAGGGTGCCAATGGTTTGGCTGAGGGTGCCATCGGTGTGATTGGTGGACGCATGGCGAACCAGAAATGGCTGGATGCTGAATTGTTCACCCGGCCCCAAGCGCCACTGGAAACGGCTGGAAAAAAACACGCTGTCGCGTTCCCCGTTTGCGCTGGAAAAGGATTGCTGATCGAGGTTGATTCTGTTGCCGGGTAGATCAAGATAGGTTGAGCGACCGGCGGTTTCGGTAATTTGGTCGCTGCGGCTGGTCGAGAGCGTTAAATTGTAAGTGCCGGTCGGGCTGAACGGCTCGTTACGTGACCATGATAGTGAGGGTGAATAGCGCCCCTGTTCGCTTTGCAGGCCGGCGCGAATGTCGTTGTTGCGTGTGCGTAGTGGTTCACGCAGCACAATATTGATGGTGCCGGCAATGGCGCGTGTGCCGGTTTCTGCGGTGGGTGCGCGCAATATTTCAATGCGTTCAACTTGCTCCGGAGTAATTTGCTCTATTGAAAAACCCGGGGCAGTGCGTTCGCCGTCGATCAGAATCTGGGTAAATCCACCACCCATACCACGCATGCCGGGTCCGCCTGAACGACCGGGGCGGCCACCGGTGGTGACGCCCGGCAGTCGCCGCATGACCTCACCAAGATTGCTGTCACCATACTGCTCGATATCTTCGCGAGTGATGACAATTTTTGAAGCGGACGAATCACGCCGCACATCGGTGGCGCTGCGGCGGCCGCTGACTTCGATTTTTTCCGTTTTAGGCGGAGTTTTGGTGGTGTCTTTTTCGGCCGCTTTGGCACCATCAATTGCAACGCCGGGTGTGGTTGGTTTTGCAGCATCCGCCGGTGGGCTGGGCTGAGCCATGTTGTTGGTCCACGGACCCACGAGAGTCGCGGACAAAAACAGGGCGGGGGTGATTTTTTGAAACGCTGAACGACTACGCATGAAAGACCTCAAAAACGCCCGGCCCATAGCTTGTTTGCAATATGGGAAAGCGGTTGGCGATTGGTAAACAGTAGAAAAATGTCGAATTGCAATTGGAAATAATCGACTGACAATTTTACGATTGTGCAGTGGTTAGTTCCATTGATATCTGCCATTTTAATGTTGTCACGGTCGTTATTACGTAACAATATGTGAGTAGGATTGCTGTGTGAAACTAAGGAGCAGCGAATGAGTAGGCTGCTTTCATACGGGCGGTATAGAGCATTGCAACCCAAACAGGTCATAATCCGCACGAAGTGGGCGCGATAAACAACAGTTTCGTCTCACGTCATTGTAATTTTTTAGGGGAGAGCCCAGCTGTGACCGCTCAACAGACCATCGTCAGGGATTTTCACCACACACTTCTTTGGCCCGTTACATTGAGCCCGTTGCGACGCCAGCCCGGTACCGACGTGGTGCAATACTGGGAGAAGCTCAAACGCAACCCCGGTCCATGGAAACATGTTGACGACACATTGTTGGTCGACGATGACTCGTGTGTCACCGGCTACGAGGAATTTGTTTATTTCCTGCCTTACGTACAACGTTTTTTGTACGGCGTGGGGGATGAGGAGCGGGGTGCCCAATCGTCCTTGCATACTTTTACGCGGGACGATATTGCCAAAGTGGACATTGCCATCACCGCGGATGACGTGCCCATTACCCTTGATGTGTTGCGTGCCCGCATTTACTTTTTCTACGATATAGACGTGGCGGTGGCGGTATTGGAAGTGGCAGGAAAAAATATTGCCCTCGCCGACGCCGTTGAAATCATCGACCGGTTCGGCCGACCCTACGCGTCGGCGTGGGAAGGGCCGGACCAGGGTGCACATTGTCCGCACCGTGTGGCGTTCCGTGGCAAGGACGGAACGTTGCTGTCGCAGTCCGATTATGGCGACCGGGATAAATTTATTGGACTGGTTCGCAGTGAACGGCAAACGCCTTTGTCGATGCATTGGGAATACTTTTTGTCACCGTTGGTGCCCGGCTATCTGCCCGGCGGCACCATTAAGTATCACCAAATAGAGAACAAACGATTCCCGATCATGACCTTTTTGTCATTTGATGATCCGGCTGTTCTCACTCGCGGGGATATGGCACGTATCGGGTACGCCGCGAAATGGGGCGATTCATCGACCTTGCCTTATTCAATCAGTTATTTGAAAAATTTTGAATCGGATTTTTGTTATGACCGCTACTGGTGCCCGGAACAACAAAATTCGGAAATGCTCACCCGCTATATTTTTTGCGGTGTCAGTTTTGCCGCCATCACCAAGGCCGGTTCGGGCAACACATTGTTGCGGCAATTCCGCCATCACTTCTTCCAGATTGGATTGATTGCCAATTTTAATAAGGGCGCGTTATTGACCTTGTCGAATCGATTCTCGCGCGCGGTTGAACGACTGAATGTGCGTGATTATGAATCGGTCAAACAGTTCAAGAAAAACGTACGGGAAACACTGGAAGTGTTTTTGCGGTTTAACCATCGCTACTGGTTTCATGAGATTTCCAATCAGGTACAGGCGGGAGATTTTTTCGCGCGCTGGTCCCAGCAACTGGGTTCGGCTTCGTTGTATCACGAAGTGCGGGAAGAGGCGCGCGACATTAACGAGTATCTGGATAACGAGCGAGCGCGTAAACAAACCGACAATATGATGAGGCTGACGGTGGTGTCGGCGTGTGGCATGGTCGGAACCATTGTGACCGGCTTTTTGGGAATGAATCTGTACGCCCATGCCGACATGACGCCGCTCGCCAAGACGTTGATGTTTTTTGCCGTGTTAATTCCGACCACCCTGCTAGCCCTGTATGCGGTTATTCTTTCCCGCCGCATTGCCAATTTTATGGAGTCACTCGCGAGCGAGGGATTTACCTGGCGTGAAAAAATAGCAACCTTTGGTCAAATTTTTACGTTCACCACCAAACGCAAACAGGCCGAAGCAAGGCGCGGCGCGCGCGGGCTGGCGGGGCCGGACTGATTGGCCTGTCTGCCGTCCGGCGCGTTGCTACCGGCGGGCGACAGTCGAACCAACCGGCAACACACATTGTGCCGCGCGCCTGAATTGTAGGGTGCGTGACAGGCCGTAGGTTGTGCCATCCAGGCTGATGTGATTGGCATAAATTTTTGCTTCTGCGTCGCTGGTGGCATCAGCAATAACAAATTTATCGCCGCGCACGGTTGTGCGAAATTGCAAGCGCATTGGTTTTTTTTGCTGTGCCGTTGCCGCTATTAACACACCATGAATGGTCTGGTATTGTTGATCGAGGTCCAGTGTGACGGCCATCGGTGGTTCGTTTGGTTCGCCGGTATCAATGGCGCACCACTTTCCATTGATGTTGGCTGGGACCACCCACAAAAAAATCTTGCTGGTCTTTTCCCTGCCGACGGTTTTTTCCGGGTTATCCACCACCCGCATTTGGTCATGTGGCCAGTCGCCCATATCCCAATCATGGGAAACGATGCGGGTTCCCGGTTTCAGCTTTAGCAATTTTGGCCGCAGCGCAAGGTTAACGTCCGGCAACAGGTACATGGTAATCACACTGGCCTTGCTCAAGTCGGTAGTAAATAAATCCTCGACACGAAAACTGGCCCTATCCGTAACCTTTGCACGCTCGGCATTATTGCGCGCGGTCGCCACCAATTTAGGGTCGATGTCCACGCCCAGTCCGCGGGCGCCAAATGTTTTTGCAGCGAGGACAATGATCCGCCCGTCACCGGAGCCCAGATCAATAACAAAGTCTGCGGCGGTGACATCCGCCATCGCCAGCATGGTATTGGCGACAGCAGGGGGCGAGACAATAAACGGAACATCAAGATCGGGCAATGCCGCGGAAATGTCGGCGGAGGCCAATGCGCCGGTGGTGAACCCTGCTGCGGTGACCACAACAAATGCGGCGATAAAAAGTGTTTTGAATTGAGTGATCATGCTGCATTATCACCGAGCTGCCGGTCATCACGCCAGAGACTCAGTGATGGTCCGCAATAACTCGAGACCAAAATTGGCATCGGCTAGAAGCAGGTTGGGCATTTAAAGATGAGGGCATTGCCTCGGTTTCCGTTGTCGGCCTGAAAAAGTTTCAATGAAACGAAACGCCAGCAAGAACGGTCATTTCGAGATGAAAATGGCTGGAAATCATTGTTGCTGCTTGTGTTTGTCAAAAAATGCTTCCGCCAATCAATTAATCCGCTTTTGCGCGACAATAGATCCATTCAAAAACCTGACTTTCAAAATATGACTTATGCCGCCCTGACCGGATGGGGAAAATGTGTTCCTCCCGCCATCCTCACTAACGCCGACCTCGCCACTTTTTTACCGACGGATGACGCTTGGATTGTGCAGCGCACCGGCATGAAGGAACGGCGCGTGTCGCACGTGTCCGGGTTGGAGCTTTCATACGTCGCCGCCAAACGCGCTTTGGCCTGTGCCGGATTGGAAGCCAGTGAGATTGACTTAATTATTTATGGTTCGTGCAGTTTTGATGAACACGTGCCCAACACCGCGTCAGGCTTGCAATTCAAACTTGGTGCGGATAAAGCTGCGGCCATGGATTTGAATACCGCCTGCACCAGCTTTTTATATGGCATGTCGACCGCGACCGCATTTATTCAATCCGGCATGGCGAAAAACGTATTGGTGATCGGCGTTGAACATATTTCTCAATTCATGGATTGGGAGAATCGCAATGTTTCTGTGTTGTTTGGCGACGGCGCGGCGGCGGCGGTATTTCAGCCGAGCGACAAACCGGAGGGTGTGATCGCCCAAAAATTGCAGTGTTACGCCGATGCGCGGCAAACGCTGCGGGTACGGGGAAAAGGCGCGCTCTATACCAACCTGGGCATCACTTACGGCGACACAATATGGGATTTTGACGGTCAGGAAATATTCAAAAAAGCGGTAAAAGGCATGGGCGATGCATCAATCGATGTATTGGCGCAGGCCGGCGTGACTATTGATGACGTTGATGTGGTGGTGCCCCATCAGGCCAATCTGCGCATTATTGAAGCCGTTGCCAAGCGCGCCGGTGCACCAATGGATAAAGTATTTTTGACTGTTCACAAATACGGCAATATGAGTGCCGCCACCGCGCCGGTTGCGTTGGTGGACGCGCTCGAAGAAGGTCGCGTCAAGCCAGGTGGTTTGGTGTTGATCCCGGCCTTTGGTGCTGGACTGACGCTGTCGGCACACCTGATTCGTTGGGGCGATCGCACCACACCGATTGCGCTTTCGGATGCAGAACTACCGCCGTGTGACAAAACCGCGCTGGAAATGGTGCAAGCGCTCATGGCCAAAAAATTACCGCGCGATCGGTCACATGCTGGTTTGTCCGGGGTGAAATTTTTTGAGGAAACCTAACGGTCGTTGTACCAATACGCGTCGGCTTGTTTGGCCATTTTATTTCTGTCGACCAATAACCAAAAGCCGATTCGTGGCATCAACGTGAAATAGTGCCAGTCGCCGTGTTTATCGTATTTGCGCATTGAGGTGATCGCCAATGCATTTTTGGCGCGGCCGAATCGACGGGAAGTTTTGCGGCCGTGTTGTTTCAACATGCGCAGCAATTGGATGTCCTCGGCGTAGCGTAGTGTTTCGTCGTAACCACCCATAGCTTCAAAATCACGACGATAACAAAAAATCACACCGGCATCGACGCCAGCAATCCAGGTTATCGGCGTCGCGACCAGCCAGGTAAAAAATATGCCGACCGACCAACGGTCCGGTCGCACGCCCGTCGCGCCGACGACCAATTTGCCTGACGCCATCACCTCCTCAATCGCATTAAAGGTATTGATGTGGATGGTTGAGTCGGCATCAATAAAACACAGTATTTCGCCTTGGGCGATGGCCGCGCCCCCGTTGCGCGCCGCGCCGATATTACGTTTTATGATCTGTGCGATACGGCAGCCCCGCGTGGTTGTAATCTCGGCGGTGGCATCGGTTGAATCATTGTTGCCAATAATCACCTCGATTGCTGCCGCACCACCCCGGTAATTGGCGCGCGCCGCGTCCACACTGTCGAGTAATCGGGGTAACTTCGCCGCCTCGTTATAGGCGGGGATGACCAGCGAAAAACGGGGTGTTTGGTTCACTGATGTAGTGGGTATCAACCGATGGCAAAAAGCCATCAGACAATCATTTTGTCTTTTTGGCCACCTTGGCGACTTTGGCTGCGGCTGCTGCCGGTTTTTTTGCAGGTACTTTTTCAGCCGGTGCGGCTGCTTTTGTCACCGGTGCGGGCTTTGCAGGACTTGCGGCCTTTGGCGCTGCGGGTGGTTTGGAGGGTTGTTTTGCGACGGGTGCTTTGACAGCGGGCGCCTTCACCGCAGGTGCAGCTGCAGCAGCTTTTTTGACCGTCACCCCCAGGCCGGTGGCAAGTAAACCAGCGACCAAATCATTCATGGTGGACTGGTCTGCGGCAACGCGCGCATGCAGGCTTAGAACGAGCTCGTTCGGCAACTTGCAGGCGAATGGAATCAGTCCGGCGGCTTGATCCAACCGACGTTGTTCCTTGCGGTCGACGAGCTCGCTGCCCGCGCCAAAACGATCCGGCACCCCGGCGATTCGAACGGCGTGGGTCACTTTAATCATCTTCTTTTTGGCTAATTCGGTTCTTTTCATGGTCATGTGGCCACCTCTTTGTTAACTAAGGATGTAATTGTAACGGGGGTTCTTGCATAACGGCGACCTGTTCGCGTAATGCCAATATTTGGTTTTGCCAATAACGCTGCGCCTGATCACCAAAAAACCACGGAAACGCCAGTTGAAACGCCGGGTCATCGGCGCGACTGGCCAGCCAATAACTGTAATGAATCATGCGCAAGGTTCGCAAGGCTTCGATCAAATGTAACTCCCGCCGGTCAAAGTCGGCAAATTCTTCATAACCCTCCAGCGCGTCGCGCAATTGTGCGGCCATTTCCTCGCGGTTGCCGGATAACAACATCCATAGATCCTGCACCGCAGGACCGGTTCGGCAATCGTCAAAGTCAACAAAATGCGGCCCGTCATCGGTATAAAGAATATTGCCCATGTGGCAGTCGCCGTGTAAGCGGATCATTTTCACGGTGCCGGCGCGGCCATAACAATCCGCCACACCGAGCAGCGCCTGGTCGACCACACTCGTCCAGGCCGGCAAAATATCGGCGGGAATCATATTGCTGGCGACCAGCCAATCACGGGGAATTTGGCCAAATGTTTCCAACGTTAGTGCAGGCCGATGTTGAAACGGTGCAACCGCGCCGAGCAAATGAATACGCCCCATAAAGCGGCCAATCCACTCGAGCACGTCCGGGCGATCCAACTCAGGGGCACGACCGCCGCGTTTTTCAAATAATGCAAACCGAAAATCCATATGGCTGTGTAGTGTTTGGCCGTTGTGATTCATTGGCGCCACCACTGGAATTTCCGCCTCGGCGAGCGACTGGGCAAATTGATGTTCTTCGAGGATTTGTGTGTCGGTCCAGCGCCCGGGGCGGTAAAACTTGGCGATGACCTGTTTGGGTGCGGCGAGCTGACCAGCTGGCAACACATCCCGCGGCTCTTCCAGTCCGATTTGATAAACGCGGTTTTCGTAGCTATTTAACGCCAGCAAACGGCCATCACAGCGAAAACCAACTGACTCAACCGCGTCGAGCAGCAAATCCGGCGTCAGCGCGGCATAGGGGTGGAGGGAAGGCGTTGTCATGCCGACATTGTATGGGCTTATCGCGGTGGGCCCCGATACAAATGGGCCGAAAGTCTGGTTTCAGCCGCGTTGAGCCGCATTGAGCCGCATAGAGCGTATTCGGCGGCAATGTGCCGCATAGGGTTGGAGGCAGTAAAATGGCGCATCGTCATTTTTAGTGCCCACCGTCATGTCATCCGTCCCACATTTGAGCTGTCTCGATATTCTTTCCAACCGTGCCCAGGCCGATGTGCCGACCACCATCAAGGGTTGGGTCAAAACCCGCCGTGATTCCAAAGCCGGTATTTCTTTTGTGAATGTCTCCGATGGTTCGTGTTTTCATCCGGTGCAAGTGGTCGCGCCCAATACACTCGGTAATTACGCCGATGAAGTGCAAAAACTCACCGCCAGTTGTGCGGTCGAATGTACCGGTTTGATTGTGCCGTCGCCCGCCAAAGGTCAGCCGTTTGAAATGCAGGCAACCGAAATCAAAGTCATCGGCTGGGTCGAAGACCCGGATACATATCCGATTCAACCGAAAGCGCACAGCATGGAGTTTTTGCGCGAGGTCGCGCATTTGCGTCCGCGCACCAATGTCATCAGCGCCGCCACGCGTGTGCGTCACACCGTTGCACAGGCGATCCATCGTTTTTTCCACGAGCGGAATTTTTTGTGGATCAATACACCGATCATCACCGCCAGTGACGCCGAGGGTGCGGGCGAATTGTTCCGCGTGTCCACCCTCGACATGGTGAACCCACCGAAAACCGCCGACGGCAAGATCGATTTCAGCAAGGATTTTTTCGGCCGCGAGGCGTTCCTCACTGTCTCCGGGCAATTGAATGTCGAAACCTATTGCATGGCGCTGTCAAACGTGTACACCTTCGGCCCGACTTTCCGCGCGGAAAATTCCAACACCTCGCGCCATCTCGCCGAATTCTGGATGATCGAGCCGGAAATCGCCTTTGCCGATTTGGCGGATGACGCAACACTGGCCGAGGCGCTGCTCAAATATGTGTTCCGCGCGGTGCTGGATGAACGCGCCGACGACATGGCGTTTTTTGACGAGCGCATCGAAAAAGGTATTGTTGCCAAACTCGAAAATATTGTGAAGTCGGAATTTGTGCGCATGGATTACACCGAAGCCATCAAGATATTAGAAAATGCTAAAGAAAAATTTGAGTTTCCGGTCAAGTGGGGCATTGATTTACAATCCGAGCACGAACGGTATTTGGCGGAAAAACATGTCAACGGCCCGTTGGTGTTAATGAACTATCCAAAAGAAATCAAGGCGTTTTATATGCGCCTCAATGACGACGATAAAACCGTCGCAGCCATGGATGTGCTGGCACCCGGCATTGGCGAAATCATTGGCGGCTCACAACGCGAAGAGCGGCTGGATGTGCTCGATGCACGCATGATTGAAGCCGGTCTCGATCCGGCCCATTACAGTTGGTATCGTGATTTGCGACGTTATGGTACGGTGCCACATGCCGGTTTTGGCCTGGGCTTTGAGCGCACCATTTCTTACGCCACCGGCTTATCGAATGTGCGCGATGTGATTCCATTTCCCCGCACACCGGGCAGTGCACGCTACTAGTCGACTAAAGCTGCGCGTTTTTCATTCACTGATTGGCGGTAGGTCAATTTCGAGGCAGTCAATATGGCGTCAGAAGACAGAGAGCTCGAATCACTGTTCCGCAATAATCGGGCATGGTCGTCACGCATGCACCAAGAGTACCCGGAATTTTTTGATCGGCTTGCCAAACAACAAAATCCCAAACATTTGTGGATCGGCTGCTCCGACAGCCGCGTGCCGGCCAATGAAATTGTCGGCTTGATGCCGGGTGAGGTGTTTGTTCACCGCAATATTGCCAATGTGGTGGTGCATACCGACCTGAATTGTTTGTCGGTGATTCAATACGCGGTCGATGTGTTGAAGGTCGAACACATCATGGTGGTCGGTCATCATGGCTGTGGTGGCGTGCGCGCGGCCTTGTTTGGTGAGCGCCACGGGCTGGTCGACAACTGGTTGCACCATATTCAAGATGTGCGCGACAAACATTCGGCGGCGTTGGCGGCTATTGGACTCGATGGTGAGCGGGTGAATCGTCTGTGTGAGCTGAACGTGAAGGAACAAGTGGCCAACGTTTGCCAAACAACGATTGTGCGTGATGCCTGGGAGCGCGGCCAGAGTCTGACGGTGCATGGCTGGGTGTACAGTTTGAAAGACGGCCTGCTGTGCGATTTAAAGGTGACGGTTTCCGAGCTGACGCGCGCCGGTAATTTTGTGCCGGTGGCGGCGGTGGCGAAGGCTGTTTAGGCGTGCGCCAAGGTGCATTTCAACTGAAAACATTTTTGCCCGGCAACCGCAACAATGAAACCATCAATTGGAAAATCCAATGATTAGATCTGCCAAGTTACAGCGCGCTTTTACGCTGATGGAAATTGTTATTGTGCTGGTTATTATTGGCACCCTGGCGGTGTTGGCCATGCCGGATATTTCGGCGATGACCGTGCGCGGTCAAATCAAGGAAAGTGCGCCGTTGATCGATGTCGCCAAAAAAGGTGTCGGTGCAGTTTATGCGCTCACCGGTACCATGCCGAAAGACAATGTCGAAGCCGGGTTGCCCGAGCCCGAAAAATTGGTCGGCAAATACGTTGCCGGCATTACCGTGGTGGATGGTGCCGTTCACGTCAAGTGGGGCAACACCGTGCATGAGAATTTGCGCGACAAAATTCTTTCCATTCGACCGGCGATTGTTGAGGGCCAGCCGACCGTGCCGATTTCATGGACCTGCGCCGCCGCACCGATCCCCACAGGCATGGTGGCCGCCGGTCAGGACAAGACCGATATGCCAACAAAATTTCTGCCACTCGAATGTAAGGCGCGCGAAGTGAAATAGCGCCAGCAAGTGACCGCAGCCGGTAAACAATTTTTAATTGATGCAGTTACACCATACAAAAACGCAATTTGGTGTGAACGCGTAAAATGAACATGCGATTTGACCGTCCCGCATGACCACGAAACAGAAAGTGAAGGATTACCATGACCGCACGTGACGCCATTCCAGCAATCACCATCAATCATGCTCAATTGGTCTCAGAAATTGATGCCAAGTGGGACGGCGATATTGTTCCGCAATTGATCGAGTACATCAAGATTCCTGCGAAGTCTCCCGGCTTTGATGTTGATTGGTCCAAAAATGGTTATCTCGACGCGGCGATTGAACAGGCGCGTGCGTGGGTGGCGACACAAAATGTGACGGGGTTAACGCTGGAAGTCATTCGCGCCGAAGGCCGCACACCGGTATTATTTTTTGATATTCCCGCCACGGGTGGTTTATCGAATGACAAAACTATTTTGTTATATGGCCATCTCGACAAACAACCGGAGATGACCGGCTGGTGGGCTGGATTGGGCCCATGGATTCCGGTGCTCGAAGACGGCAAGTTATATGGGCGTGGCAGTGCGGATGATGGTTACGCGGTGTTTGCCGCACTCGCCGCCATTGTCGCGTTGGATGCGCAGGGGGTGGCGCGGCCACGTTGTGTTGGCTTGATCGAAACCTGCGAAGAAAGTGGCAGCTATGATTTGCCGGTTTATCTTGAGGCGTTGCAATCCCGCATGGGTGATGTGCAATTGGTGATTGCGCTCGATTCCGGCGCCGGTAATTACGATCAGTTATGGGTCACCACTTCCTTGCGTGGTTTGGTCAATGGCACCCTCACCGTCAATATGTTGACCGAAGGTGTGCATTCCGGTGACGCCGGTGGTGTGGTGCCCTCGTCATTCCGGGTGGCGCGACAGTTGCTCGATCGACTCGATGATTCGCGTACCGGTGTCGTCAAGCCGAGTGTTTTTAATTGCGCCATTCCGCAAGCGCGTATTGAACAGGCCAAACAAGCCGCGGAAATTTTGGGTGAAGGCATGTGGCAACGGTTTCCGTGGGATAGCTGCTGTGGTGACGACGGCAAGTTTGTATTTGTGCAACCGGCCACCAAAGACCCGGTGGAATTGATTTTGAATCGCACCTGGCGCGCGGCATTGGCCGTGGTGGGCGCGGATGGATTGCCACCGATCGCCTCGGCCGGCAATGTGCAGCGCCCCTACACCGCGCTAAAACTTTCCATGCGCCTGCCGCCATTGGTGAATGCACCCGCGGCCGCCGCCACCATGAAACAAACGCTGGAGACCGACACGCCGTATTCGGCCAATGTTAGTTTTGAATACGAACAATCGGCGACCGGTTGGAATGCCCCCGCCGCCACGCCGTGGTTAACCAAGCTGGTGGATGATGCTTCGATGGCGTGTTACGGTAAACCGGCGGCGTACATGGGCGAGGGTGGCACAATTCCATTCATGGGTATGCTCGGTGAAAAATTTCCCGATGCGCAAATGCTCGTGACCGGTGTGCTCGGCCCAAAATCAAATGCGCATGGCCCGAATGAATTTTTGCATATTCCCTATGCGAAAAAACTAACCGTTGCGGTCGCGTTGGTGATTGCGGGTGTGCGGTAGGCCCGTGTCAGCCCGATAAAAGGCACCTTGTGGAGTCGCGTTCGACAGAACAGCAGATTTCTTTTCCAGAAATTCGTGAAGTGAATGCGAGTCGCGCGTTGACGTGGCTTGCGCTTGGCTGGGCGGACCTGCGGGCGACGCCGTGGCAGAGCCTGTTTTATGGATTTTGTTTTGCGGTGATGGGAATTATTTTGTCGCTGGTGTTTCGTTTTGCGATTGATTACACGTCCACCCTTGCCATGGGTTTTATGTTGCTCGGCCCCATTCTCGCTATCGGTTTGTATGACCTGTCGCGCCAACGTGAGCGGATTGGTCACGTAGACTTCCGAAAGTCGTTGGTCGCGTGGCGC